>JAGAAH010000156.1 GCA_017615375.1 Lachnospiraceae bacterium
AAGAAGCCTATCGAGGTAGAAGATAAGGAGAAAGAAAAAACTCCTTTTGAGAAACGTAATGAATGCGAAACCTGTAAGAACAGAAAATATGTGGACGGTTCGAATGAAAGCGACGTATCGTTTAAGGCGCCGACACACGTATCGCCTGAAGCAAGTACGGCAGCAGTTCTTTCACATGAGGGAGAGCACGTATCGAATGCCGTAGCTAAGGGAAGCGAAGAAGGCAATGAACTTGTTTCTGTTTCGGTTTCCATAAGATATGAGAGATGTCCGGAGTGCGGACGAGTATATGCAGCAGGTGGTTTGACACATTCCGTTATGAAAGTGTCCACACCGAATTACGGTTCAACCGGTTACGGTGCGGCACAGAAAACGCAGGATTATGCGGCAACCGCAGGCGGAAATATGGATGTAAAACTATAATGAATTTACCGGTAAGATTTGTAGAGAGAATGCAGTCTCTTTTAAAAGATGAATACGATGAATTCGCGAAGTGCCTTGATTCTTCAGAATATAAGGCACTTCGCCTTAATATGCGAAAAATGAAAGAGCTTTCCAAAGAAGCTCTTCCTTTTAAGTTAGAAGCCCATCCTTTTGTCAAGAATGGGTTTTATTATTCTTCGGAGGATGAGCCGGGAAGAAGCCCTTATCACATGGCGGGACTTTATTATATTCAGGAGCCGTCCGCTATGGCACCGGCATTCTATCTTGGTGCTTCGCCTCATGAAAAAGTTCTCGACCTTTGCGCAGCACCGGGCGGTAAGACCACTCAGATAGCGGAGATGATGGAGAATACGGGATTACTTATATCCAATGAAATCAATAAGGAAAGAGCAAGAATTCTTTCGGAAAACATTGAGAGAATGGGGCTTAAGAATACGGTGTGCACCAATATGGCACCGGCAGCTTTAGCAGAAAAGTTCCCGGAATACTTTGATAGGATATGCGTGGATGCACCTTGTTCCGGTGAGGGAATGTTCAGGAAAAACGACGAAGCTATTAGTAACTGGAGCGAAGAAAACGTTAAGATGTGTGCCGAGCGGCAGGCGGAAATCTTGGACTCGGCAGATAAGATGCTTAAACCGGGCGGAAGAATGGTATATTCGACCTGCACTTTTGCCAAAGAAGAAAACGAAGATAATATCGAAGCGTTTATTGAACGACATAAAGAATATGAAGTAGAAAACGAGATAAGATTCTTCCCGCATAAGTTTAAGGGAGAAGGCCATTTTGTAGCGATATTAAAAAAGCGCGGTGAAGAAGGTGCTGAAAATAAAGCACTTAAGCCGATTAAGGGCATAAGCGAAAAAGAGCTTAAGGCGTACAGGGAATTCGAAGATAAGTATTTAAAAGTAAAGCTTACGGGAGAGTTCTTTAAGATGGGAGATACGATATATCTTGCGCCGGAATATATGCCTGACCTTAAGAAGCTTTATGTATTAAGAGCGGGGCTTATACTGGGTGAGATTAAGAAAGACAGATTTGAGCCGGATCATGCTTTTGCCATGTACCTTACACCTTCCATGATGAAAGAAGAGTGCGTAAGAAGCATAAGCGAAGATTCGGATGTGGCAATTAAGTATCTTCATGGTGAGACCATTGAAGACTACTTGGAAAATAAGGGATATTGTCTTATCACCATAGACGGAATAAGCGTCGGTTGGGGTAAGTCCGACGGTCGTATAATCAAGAATCATTATCCAAAAGGATTAAGGATTAGGTATTAAAATATTTTCGGGATTTATGCGTTCGGCAATTTGATTTTTATATATCGGTGTGTTAGTATCAATACATAGGTTTTAAAATGGAGGATACGGAATATTATGAAGAATGCGAAATTTTTGTTTCGATTCATCAAGCCGCATTTCGTTAGCTATTTCTTAGGGCTTCTGGTATTGGGAATAGTCGACTATGTGTCTTTGTTCGTGCCGAAAATCACGGGCGAGATGATAGATGGTCTTAAAGCTCATTCCATGGGCATGGATGGCGTAATGAACTGCATATACAGAATTCTTCTTGTAGGAGCGATTATGATGGTTGGTCGTTTCTTATGGAGAATTTTTTTAATGCTTACGGCACGAAAAGTCGAATACGACATCAGAAACGAATTGTTCAGGCACTTGGAAACAATGGATGTCGAGTATTATAACGAGCATAAAATCGGCGGACTCATGGCTCATTTTACCCAGGACTTATCTGCAGTACGTCAGGCACTTGGTCCTGCAATTCTGTCGGCATTTGACGCAACGGTTATGGCCTTGATGGTTATTATTCAGATGCTTACAACGGCGAACTTAAAGCTTACCGGAATCATCATAATCCCGATGCTTTGCATCATGTTCGGAGAGCTTTGGTTCGGAAAGTGGGTACATAAGGTATATAAGAGAATGCAGAAGGCATTCGAAGAGTTATCGGATTTCGTTCAGGAATCAATATCCGGTGCTCGTGTAATTAAGGCATTTGTAAGAGAGAAGGCAGAGGGTGAAGCTTTTGAGAAGCAGAATGCCATTACAAGAGCCAAGAATATGCATTTCATGAAGATGATTGCAATCGAGAATCCGGTTCTTCATTTCATTATTGGATTAAGTTCTCTTATAACGTTATTTGTCGGCGGTAAGATGGTTTTAAGAGGCACGCTTACACTTGGTAGTTTCGTAGCTTTTACACAGTATATCGCGATGCTTGTATGGCCTATGATAGCTGCAGGTGATGCTATCAACATGTTCTCGAGAGGAACCGCTTCCATATCACGTTTAAATGATATTTTCGAATCCAAAAGCGAGATTCAGAGCGAGAGCCCTGAAGATGTACCGATGGAAGAAATCCATACATTTAACGGCGGAATAACATTTAAGGGATTAACTTTTATACATAGAGATCATCTTGAACCGACTTTAAAGGATGTATCGCTTGATATTAAGCCGGGAACCACGGTTGCGGTTATCGGTCGTACGGGTTCCGGTAAGAGTACTTTGGTTAACCTCTTACTTCACTTATACCAGGTTAACCGCGGTATGATTTTCTTTGACGGCAAGGATATAAGAGATATACCGCTTAACGAATTAAGAAATAATATCGCATACGTTCCGCAGGATAACTTCTTATTCTCGGATACGCTTGAGAATAATATCGCTTTCTCAGTAGGCAAGGCTACGAGAGAGAATGTCAGAAAAGCAGCTCAGCAGGCGTGCATCGATGAGGCGATAATGGAATTTCCTGAAAACTACGAGACGGTTGTAGGAGAGCGTGGAGTTACTTTATCGGGTGGACAGAAGCAGAGAAGCTCGATTGCAAGAGCGCTTATTAAGGATGCCCCGATTCTTATATTGGATGATTCTTTATCGGCGGTTGACACCGATACTGAAGAGAAGATTCTTAAGAACTTAAAAGAGGCAAGAGCCGGAAAGACTACGATTATAATAGCACATAGAATTACGACTATTCAGAATGCGGATGTAATCATGGTTCTTGATGAGGGCGAACTTGCAGAGTGCGGCAATCATCACGAGCTTATGCAGCTTAACGGAATATATAAGGATATGTTTG
>JAGAAH010000022.1 GCA_017615375.1 Lachnospiraceae bacterium
GCCTTTTTTGTACGGCGCAGCGGTAATTTTTCCACAAATGCTTACATTAACATCTTCCGGAGAGTCTTTAATTGTGGTAATTTCCGGATATTCAATAAAATTGTACGGAAAACGAAGGAGTATATCCCTTACGGTATATACTCCTATCTTATTAAGTGTCTTAGCTTTCTTATCTCCTATTCCTTTAAGTACGGAAACTTGGGAATTAAGATCCATATTAGCTCCTATTCTACTGATATCAAATAGTAATATACAGGCTGTCCGCCATAATATACTTCACAATCACAGTCAGGATAATATTCGCCAAACTTCTCTGCGAGGGCGTTGGCATCATCTTCCGTCTTGTCTTCACCGTAATATATGGTAATAATCGATGAATTATCATCAATCATCTTATCAAGCATTTCTTTGATAACCGCATCCATATCGGTACCTGCGGAAAGAATTGTTTTGTCACCGATACCCATAAAATCATCTTTGTTAATCTTAACATCGTCGATTTCGGTATCACGAACAGCATATGTTACGGAGCCCGTCTTAACCGTAGAAAGTGCATCCGTCATTGTAGCTTCGTTCTCTTCAGGAGTACGATCCGGAATGAAATTAATCATTGCCACAATACCCTGCGGAATAGTCTTGCTCGGGATTACGTGTATATGCTTATCTTCGGTAAGGTCGCGTGCCTGATTTGCAGCCATAATGATATTTCCGTTATTAGGAAGGATAAATATATGCTCTGCATTGACTTTCTCAATGGCGTTAAGCATGTCTTCCGTACTCGGATTCATGGTCTGGCCGCCTTTTATCATATAATCAACCTGAAGACCCTTAAATATCTCGTCAAGGCCGTCACCGGCGCTTACTGAAATAAAGCCGTATTCCTTACGTTCTGCAGGTTCGGCATTTTCTTCTGCCGCTGCCTGTTCCTTGGCAAGCTTCTCGGCATCTTTAAAGAGCTTCTCCTGATGTTCTTCGCGCATATTGTCAATCTTAATGCGGCTTAATGAACCGAATGTAAGAGCTTTGGTAATAGCCTTACCCGGATCGTTGGTATGAACATGAACTTTGGTAATCTCATCATCTGCAACAAGTACGATTGAATCACCCAAGTTCTCAAGGAATTCCTTGAACTCATGTTCTTCGGCCTCTGTCATAGGCTTATTTAATACTATAATAAATTCGGTACAATAGCCGAACTTAATCTCTGCTTCCGTCTCGGCAGTAATCTTTGCAAATGAACCTACGCCGCTTCCTTTACCGGACTCGATTGAATAATCAACTTCCTTGCCCTTTAATACGTCAAGAACACCGCGTAATACTTCGATAAGACCCTGTCCGCCGGAGTCTACCACACCTGCCTGCTTAAGTACAGGTAATAAATCAGGGGTTGTCTGAAGAACCGCTTCACCTTCTTCAAAAAGAATGCTTACAAATTCTTCAATATCATCTATATCATTTACCAAAGTTAAAGCTTTCTCGCTGATGCCTCTTGCAACAGTAAGAATTGTACCTTCCTTTGGCTTCATAACTGCCTTATATGCAGTTTCAACAGCCTTTTCAATAGCTTCCGAAAGTGTTACAACGTCAAGTTCGTCATAGTTCTCGGCAACACGTGTAAAACCGCGTAAAAGCTGAGAAAGAATAACTCCGGAATTACCTCTGGCGCCTCTTAAAGAACCTGATGCGATAACTTTACATAAACTCTTCATGTCAGGCTTATCAAGTGAAGCAACTTCAGTTGCAGCCGACATTATGGTCATGGTCATATTGGTACCTGTATCGCCATCCGGAACCGGGAATACATTAAGCTCATTAATCCATTCCTTCTTGGCCTCAAGGTTCTTGGCACCTGCAACAAAACACTTGCCAAGCAATTCAGCATTTATAGTTAACATCTAATACGTTCCTCCCTTAATCTATGACGCGGACACCTTCAACATAGATATTGATCTTTTCAATCTTAAGTCCCGTGAATTCTTCAACCTGATACTTAACGGTGCTGATCAATGTCTCGGAAATGGTCTCGATATTAACGCCATAAGCAATAATTACATGGAAATCAATCGTAATTTTATTATCTACGATACGACATGCGATTCCATGATTGTAATAATCTTTTTTAAGAAGATGAACGATTCCGTCTTTCATATTAACAGCAGCCATACCTACAATACCGAAGCATGAAACCGCTACACTTCCGGCATAAGCTTTGATAACTTCTTCATCAATAATAACTTTGCCAAGCTTCGTGTCAAATTTACCGTTCATATATTTCCCTCCGTTTTATCCATATGTCAACGACTTATCTATTATATCCTTTTTTATAACGCACGTCAAACTTATTACATTTTATTAAAAAAGTTCTTGCAATCCACCATAAGGTCTAATAGAATATACGTGTTGCGTTTTGGCATGTTGAGCCATTCGTAGTAAATTAGCAAGGAGGTGCTTAGAATGGCAGTATGTAGTGTATGCGGTAAGGGCGTTCATTTTGGTAATAACGTATCCCACGCTAATAACAAATCTAACAGAATGTGGAAGTCCAACATTAAGTCAGTTAAGTGTATGGTTGACGGTACACCTAAGAGGTTGTATGTTTGCACTTCTTGCTTAAGAAGCGGCAAGGTTGAAAGAGCTTAAATTTAACTGATTAAAAGCCGAGGAATTATTCCTCGGCTTAATTTTTTTGCTCTATTCTTCTTTCTTATCGTCTGTATCGGACGTATTCTTATTCTTCTTTTCTTTTCTCGCGCTTTTAACATGGTCAACCATATCATCAAGCGACGGTTCTCTTCCTGCGGTAAAACGGTCTACTATATCAGGCACCATATCAAGAATCTTTGTCATTGAATCCTGATTCTTAACGTTAACAAGCTTGGTATGTCCGTTCTGTATAACGAGAATCGCACAAGGTGAAACTTTACCGCCAAGACCGCCGGCACCCGAATCGTTATGATTCTTTTCAAAAGCACCTGCAGCGCATCCAAATGATACATCAGCCAAAGGAAGGATTATCGTATCACCGATATTAACTGCTTCTCCTACAACAAGTCCCGCATGGATGAAATTATCCATTCCATGAAAAAGTGATTCGACTGTTGATACAAAATTGTTCTCTGACATTTCTATTCCTCCTTATGCTTATGCTTTTTCATA
>JAGAAH010000157.1 GCA_017615375.1 Lachnospiraceae bacterium
CGTAGAACGGCACATAATGAAGGAATACTTCAACTACATCAGGATCAAATAAGAATCCGCCGCCGCCCATAAGATACTCTGCCGCATCAAGCGGATAATATGCTTCCTTATAAGGTCTTCTTGAAATTAACGCATCATAATTATCAGCCACACGCAAAATCTTTGAATAAAGATTAAGCTTATGACCTTCGACATGATTCGGGTAACCCGAACCGTCTATATTCTCATGGTGGGACATAATTGCAATCTTGACATCATCATCGATATCCAGACGCGATGCGATTATCTGATGAGATAACATCGGATGGCTTTTCACTATCTCGAATTCTTCCTTCGTAAGTCTCGTAGGCTTATTAAGGATATCCTGAGGCAGCTTCGCCTTACCGATATCATGTAAAAGACCTGCTATTGCAAGATTAACAAGATCATTCTCCTCAAGTTCCATACCCATACCGACAACGCATGATAGAACCGCTACGTTAACCGAATGCGCATAGGTATAATTATCGGAGGTTCTGATATCCATTAAATCAAAAGAAATAACATCTTTGGCGAGAATCTCATTAACGATTCTGGCGGCTGCACCCATGCAGCCGTCAATATCGCCATTTTTGATGTATTCCATACTTTCAGCTCGAAGTTCCGGTGATATTACCGGCTCGATTACTATATCATTGGTTATAAAATCATCTACGTATATACCATCAAAGTTGAATTTGGCAAGTCTCTTAAGGTACGCCTCGGTAAGCATGACACCCTTTGGAATAAGGATGTGTCCTGCTTCATCATAAATCTCATATCCCAAGACCATTCCCGGCTCGACATTTTCTATAGGTACATAACGCATGCTCTGACTCCGATATAGTAGAATTATTTAATCTTGATGCCGCTAAGCAATCCGGCAAGCGAAGTACTTATAGCATCTTCCGTATATTCGATATGCTCTTCTTCAGCATCATTTCTTTCTTTTCTTTCTCTCTTCTCATGCTCCGGAGCACTTGTATCAAACTCCTTCATGCTAAGAGAAAGCTTATTGCCCTTAACTTCGATTAATTTAACCTTAACCTTATCGCCAATCTTTAATACATCGGCAGGTGTCTTTAATCTTCTGTTGCAGATTCTTGAAATATGAACCATTCCCTTAATTCCGTCGCCGAGATCTACAAATGCGCCGAAATCGGTAAGTCCGTCAACTGTTCCTTCATAATCTTCGCCAACCTTAAATGAATTAAGCTTAGCTTCTTTTGCCTGACGTCTCTTCTCAGCTTCAATTTCCTTAACTGACATAATGACGCTGTTCTTGGTTTCGTCAACACTTATAACAACTGCCTCAACGGTCTTGTTGATATAAGAATCGGCGTTTTCTATATAATCCGCAGATAATTGAGAAATCGGAATAAAAGCTCTGATTCCGTTAACCTCTGTCGTAACTCCGCCCTTAACCGAAGTAAGGATCTTAACGGAGAATACTTCCTTCTTCTCCATAGCTTCCTTAAGCTCCTGATAATTTGCGTCCATCGGTCCTTTCTTTAAAGACTCTTCAAGCTCCGTTTTTAAGTCCTCCATTGTCTCGATCTGTTCTGCCATTATTTGCCTCCTAATACTTCCCGATTACTCGGATTAATAATACTATATCATTATATCAAAAATGATTTGTATTTAAAAGTTCAGTCACCAATTAATTGTTGAATTCATATAATATCTTAAGGTAATACTTCTCGCCTGCCCTTAATATAGGCTTAGCTACCTTATCACCTTCTGCGTTAATCGCATTCGGCGGAAATTGCGGTTCAAGACAGAATCCGCTTCTCTTGCCGTATGGCATTCCCTTCTTGCCGGTCTTTTCATCAAGATAATTGGCCGTATAGAACTGAACTCCCGGCGTATTGGTATAAAGTCGCATCGTAATTCCCGATGCATCGCTTGACGCCGTCGCTGCAAGAAACATATCATCCTTCTTCTTATCCGCCGTCTTTTTAATTATATAGTTATGATCATATCCATTGGCAATCTCCAACTGCATATCATCAGAAAAAATATCCTTAATTATCGGCTTCGGTCTCGTAAAATCAAAACACGTTCCCTTAACCGTACATGCTTTTCCGGACGGTATCATATGCAGCTTAAGCTCGCTGTATAATTCCGAATTAATCTCCAATGTATGCCAGTTAAGATTACGCGCCACATCACCCGTAAGATTAAAGTAAAGATGGCTCGTCATATTAACTACGGTATCCTTATCGCTTTCACCTTCAACTTCAACCATAAATCCGCTGTCCGTAACCGTATATGTATATGTAAGCTTAAGATTGCCCGGGAAACCATACTCTGCTTCCGGATTAACCGCATGAAGCACAAGTTTGGTATCACTGCTTAATTCTTCATCAACTTCAAATGTCTGGAACTGTGTTCCCGACGGTCCTGTATGTAAATTATTGTTACCATCGTTGGCAACCAAACTATATTCCTTATCATCAAGCTTGAATGTGGCATCTGCGATTCTGTTGCAGTTTCTTCCCACAATCATACCCATACAAGAATCGGTTTTCTTGTATTCTTCAACGGTATCAAATCCCAAAACGACATCACAAAAAGCGCCGTTACAGTCTTTAACCTTTAACGACCTTATAAGTCCTCCGCAGTTTGATATCTCTGCCTCAATATTTTTGTTTGATAATAAAAATAGGGAAACCGGATTTGAATCAAATCCGGTTCCCCACTTAACCTGCTTTAATCCCATAATTATAATCCAAGTAATCTCTGAGTCTCGTTCATCTTCTGCTGCATCTGATTCTTCTGCATCTGGGTGGAGTATTCATTCAATACTTCATTCTTTTTCATCTCGCTTACCTCCTTAGGGTAATCAAGATCTTCGATGGTGCTTAATGAAGCGTTTGAAAGCACAGATGCTTCCTTGTTGTAATCAATTTGATAATCAAGTGCATTGCTTGTGGCGCCGAGACCACTTCTCGTGTCATTGATTGTTGCAATTGCCTCATCTATCTTCTTCAAAGCATCGTTAGATGCAATGTTGAGACCTGAAAGTCCGAGCGAATCAACGGAAGAGTTAACTGTCTTAATCGTTTTCGAATCGGGATTGCCATTACCCGCAATCTGCAATTCATTGTCATCGAGTAATCTCTTACCGTTAAACTGCGCTGTATCTACGACACCGTTCATTCCTGATAACAACGCGTCTGTCTCATCCTGCATTGCCTTAATGTCGTCATCACCATAAATCGCTGTGTTCTGTGCAGCAACCGCCAGTTCGCGAAGTCTCTGTAAACTGTCATTCATAGAGCCTAAAGCCGAATCAGCTGTATTAACCAAATTCTTTCCGGTTGATAAATTATTAACACCTACATCATATCCGTTAATCTGTGACTTTGTTTTCTCCGCTATCTTTAATCCGGCCGCGTCATCAGCTGCTTTGTTAATTCTCTTTGCCGAGCTTAACTTTTCATAAGAACGTGAGAGAGCACCACTTAAGCCATTAACACCACTCATATGGATACCTCCTTAATAAAACAGATACTTATGGATTCTGACAAATTATATCATTGTCTTAATACTTTATCAAGGTTTTACACAAATTTTTCATTATAAATACGCTGTTTTAAATTAATTCTTCATCTCCAAACGCAATAATGGCTTGATTATTGTCAAAGTTTGATGTTATTATTTTAACTGTAATATATCGGAGGACATGTTATGACATCTACGGAACCCGCAACATTATACAAATTAATAATACTCTTTAAGCTTGATAAGTCGGAAATTCCGTTATCGAATACCAATATATCGGATTTCATTCTCGCAATGGACTATACCAACTATTTTACATTGCAACAGACACTCTCGGATCTTGAGAACTCCAAGCTCATTACATCTGAGAATCCGACATCAAAGGACACCCTGTATCGCATTACGGATAACGGCAAAGTAACCCTTGAGTATTTTTCCGACAGAATATCGGACGCAATTAAAAA
>JAGAAH010000158.1 GCA_017615375.1 Lachnospiraceae bacterium
CCTTGTAGAAGGTAAGGATGTTGAGGAGTTTGATAAGGTATTCGAGAAGTACTCCGCAACAGTAGATAAGAAGTATGAAGGACTTAAGGGAACTCCAATGATTCTTGCTACAGGTGATGGTAACCACTCACTTGCAACAGCTAAGACATGCTACGAGGAATTAAAGAAGGCTAATCCTGGTAAGGACCTTTCAAATCATCCTGCAAGATACGCACTTGTAGAGTTAGAGAACATTCATGACGAAGCACAGGTATTCGAGCCAATCCACAGAGTAATCTTCGGAGTTGACGGCCATAAGGTACTTGATGACTGCAAGAAAGCAATCTGCGTAGGCAATGCTAACGACGGATTCGCAGTTAAAGCATATGTTGGTAATGAGTGCACAGAAATTTACCTTGATAAGAAGAAAGGTGAATTGGCAGTAGGCGTACTTCAGGCATGGCTTGATGATTATCTTAAGAAGAACGGCGGCGAGATTGACTACATCCATGATGATGATGCATTAATCGAGCTTGCAGCTAAGCCTGATTCAATCGGATTCTTACTTCCTGCAATGGAGAAGAGCCAGTTATTCCGTGGCGTTATCGCTGACGGAGCACTTCCTCGTAAGACATTCTCAATGGGTCACTCAAGAGAGAAGAGATATTACGTAGAGGCTAGAAAGATTAAATAATTAATCTTATAAACTATAACTACTTACGGGCGGTCGAGAAATTGGCCGCCTTGTTCTTGTAAAAGCATTAAGAAAAAAAGGATGAAATGTAAAATGAAAGAATTAAGACCGAAACTGTTTGATTGTCTTAAAGGTTACACCGGCAATCAGCTTGTTAAAGACATTATTTCCGGTATTATAGTTGCAATTATCGCATTACCGTTATCGATTGCACTTGCAATCGCATCCGGCGTAGGCCCTGAGCAGGGACTTTATACGGCAATAATCGCGGGCTTCTTTATTTCCTTCTTCGGAGGAAGCCGCGTACAGATTGGTGGACCGACTGCGGCATTCGTAGTAATTATCTACGGAATCGTTATGAAGAACGGCTTCGACGGACTTATCGTTGCAACCATTATGGCCGGTGTGTTCCTTGTAATCATGGGAATCTGCCACTTCGGTTCTTTGATTAAGTACATTCCGTACACGATAACGACGGGCTTTACCTGCGGAATTGCGGTAACCCTTTTCGTAGGACAGCTAAAGGACTTCTTTGGATTTAAGATGGATTCCGTTCCTTCAGAATTCTTACCGAAGATAGTAGCTTATGTTAAAAGCGCCGGAACCCTTAATGTTACGGCAACTTTAATCGGCATACTTGCAGTAGCCATAATGGTACTCTGGTCTAAGATTGCCGCAAAGTGGCCTAATCCTGTTATGTCCATACTTCCGGGTTCGCTTGTTGCAATCGTTGCAACAACTTTAATCGTATACTTCGGAGGGTTAGAGGTTAATACAATCGGTTCCGTATATGGTAAGCTTTCGTCAGCATTCCCTAAGTTTCATGTACCGAGCGTTACATTTGCAATGCTTCAGGATCTTATACAGCCAGCATTTACTATAGCAATTTTGGCAGGTATCGAATCACTTCTTTCCGCAGTTGTATCAGACGGAATGATTGGTGATACACATAAGTCGAATGCAGAGCTTATCGGACAGGGACTTGGTAATATCTTCTCCGGTTTATTCGGAGGAATTCCGGCAACGGGAGCAATCGCAAGAACTGCAGCTAACGTAAGAAACGGCGGTAGAACACCGATTGCGGGAATTACACACTGTATAACACTTACACTTATATTGCTTCTTCTTATGCCACTCGCGGCCCTTATTCCTATGACTACATTGGCAGCAGTACTTCTTGTTGTAGCGGCTAATATGGCAGACTGGAAGAGCTTTATAAGATTATGTAAGACGGCACCGAAGAGCGATATCCTCGTTCTTGTTGTAACCTTCTTGCTTACGGTATTCTTTGACCTTGTTGTAGCAATCGAAGTTGGCGTAATCCTTGCATCACTTCTTTTCATGAAGCGTATGGCAGATACGGCGTCGATCTCCGGTTGGAAGTATGTCGAAGAGCCTGAAACCACACCTGAAGAAGCAGAGAAGCTTCGCGGAATGTCTAAGGCAATAAGAGTATTTGAGATTAGTGGTCCGATGTTCTTTGCGGCAGCAGACAGAATCTTAAAGATTAATAAGAAAGACTTTACCAAGGTTATAGTTGTAAGAATGCGTGCGGTACCTGCAATCGATGCATCGGCAATCAAGAATTTCCATGCACTTTATGAAGATGCCAAGCGCGAAGGCATCGAGCTTGTATTCTCACATGTTAACGAGCAGCCGTACAGTGCTTTACAAAAGGATGGTTTCGTAGATCTTGTAGGTGAAGAGCGATTCAGAAAAGACATCAATGAAGCCATTGATTATGCGGAAACATTAATAAAATAGAAACAATTAAAACTATTAAAAAGGGAGCAATCTTGTGGTATAATAACTATGTATGACCTTAATGGGGGACATGTTATGAAAACGAAGATTGCTTCCATTTTACTTATATTTACATTTTTGCTTCAGTTATTGGGAATATGTCCGGTTGAACCGGAGAATCCCGATTTGCTTAATATAGATTGGATTGAGTATAAAAGCGCCAAAGTTGATATTGAAAGATTATTAAGCTGGAAGCGTAACAGGGGCTCATATCCTCCGAATCCCGATAATGATATAGATCCGTCCGGATATTCGAGGAAGGCTTTAAGCTGGTCTTTTAGAAGAATGAAAGGCCATAAACAGTCACAGTCCTATGCGCCATTTGATATTAACGAATTTGATGCTTACTTTATTAATCCATATGTATCTGAAGATAAAGTAATATATCTTACTTTTGACTGCGGTTACGAATATAAGAACTGTACGGAAAAGATACTTAATATCTTAAAAGAAAAGCATGTTAATGCCTGCTTTTTCGTAACCAAGCAGTTTGTTAAATCGGATTATTCGTTATGTGTCCGTATGAAGAATGAAGGACACATAATCGGTAACCACACGATGAATCATCCTAATCTTGCGAAATGCGACGATAAGACGCTTGACAGTGAGATTAACGGACTTGATGATTATTTATATGAGAAAGCGGGTATACACCTTGACGGTTTCTTAAGACCGCCGGAGGGAGCATACAGTGAATATACGCTTGCAAAGGCTAAGCAGTTTGGCTATAAGACGATATTCTGGTCTATGGCTTATATGGATTGGGATACGAACGATCAGCCGGGCGCCGATTATGTATTGGAACATGTTAAGACATATCATCATAACGGTGCGATAATACTTATGCATGCGATTTCCGAATCCAATGTTGAAGCATTGCCGGATGTTATTGATTATCTTCTGATACAGGGCTATAGATTCGGAACATTAAATGAACTTAGCGACAGATAACGGAGGAACTTGATGTTTAAAGCAATTAAGTATGTAGTAACAGAGAATATATCCAATCTCTATCGTATCTTTACGATATCACGTTACTCGATTGCAGCTGATATACATGATTCACATCTGGGACTTTTCTGGAATTTTGCCAATCCCGTTATTCAGGTGCTTACATATTGGTTCTTATTTGGACTTGTATTAAAAAGAAGAGCGGTGGGAGATGTTCCTTATCTTCCGTGGATGCTTGCAGGTATGGCGGTATGGTTTTTCTTAAGTCCTTGTATAACCAACGGATGTAATGCAATCTTCCAGAAGGCAGCAGTTATATCCAAGATGAAGTTCCCTGTATCCATACTTCCGGCGACGGTCGTAATGCAGGAATTCTTTAATCACTTATGTTTCATGATAATTGCGGTAATCGGTCTTGTCATATACGGATATTATCCGAGCCTCTACTGGTTAGAGCTTTTATACTATATGGCTGCGGCAATTATATTCGCAATATCGCTTGCACTTGTGACATCGGTTCTTAATATGATAGCGCGTGATACA
>JAGAAH010000159.1 GCA_017615375.1 Lachnospiraceae bacterium
CTTTTAAATTACATATATTTAATAATTTTCAAGTTCTTCTTCTGCTAAAGCAAGGGAGAATGTGAAAGTTGTTCCGACATCCAATGTACTTGATACGGTAATCGTTTCATCGTGCGCCTGGATGATTTCTTTAACAATTGAAAGACCCAGTCCGGTACCTTTCTTATTCTGACCTCTTGATTGATCGGCCTTATAGAATCTGTTGAAAAGCTTGTCAATCGATTCTTCCGGAATTCCCACACCCTGATCGCTTACAGACACGAGTAATTTGCTCGAATTACGAACTTTTGTCTCGATGGTAATAGTTGTATTCTCTTTTGAGAATTTAATCGCGTTATCGAGCAAATTATAAAGCACCTGCTGAATCTTTCCTTTATCGGCGTGAACTTTCATAACTTCGCCGCAAAGAACGAGATTGATGCCTACGTTTTTATTATTAGCCTGAACTTCCGCAGATTCCGCAGAAGCGATAATAATATCGTTAATATCGAAGTCGCTTATATCGAGCGCAAAATCACGAGAGCCGATTCTGTTAAGGTCGAGAAGCGAATTGGTAAGACCTGTTAAACGGTCGGATTCATCAAGAATTCTCTTAAGGTATTTCTCGTGTAATTCCGGCGGAATCGTACCGTCAAGCATTGCCTGTAAGTATCCGCGAATGGAAGTAAGCGGAGACCTGAAATCATGCGATACGTTGGAGATAAACTTGCGCTGTTCGTCTTCGTGCGTATCAAGACGTGTTGCCATGAAGTTAAAAGCATTAATCAGATAGTCTAAGCTTTCGTCACCGGTAAGAGGAATTTGCGGTTTGTAATTGCCCGACAGATACTCTGATGAAGCTTTAAGCATTTCATCGGCCGGTTTTAAATAATGTAACGCTGTTATAATCACTGCAATAAGAGCAAGGATAAGCACGATGAAGAGAATCAGATAGATGGTGCTTAAGTATGTATAGGCGCTTTCTTCTATCGAACTTACCGGTTTACTCATGATTAAGTATCCGCAGATTTTATATCTGACATTGACCGGTACGTATACGCTTATGAAATCTTCTCTGTAGTAGTCATAGAAAGTACCGGTTTCGCTGTAATCGCCGTTGAAGTATTCAATGGCATCAAATACCGTAAGCTTTGTAGGCGCGGTATATGACGAATAATTGGTTGCATAAGCAATTGTGCCGTTCTCGTTCATTAACCACATGTCGCATCGCGTATAATCCGAATAGGTACGCATATTGGTAACAAAGCGCCCGGAATCCAATGAACCGGAATAGTAAAGAAGACAATGCGAGTTGGAAAAGGAAGCGCAGCTTTCATACATGAGCTTGGTCTCTCTATTTGCGTAAGCTTTGATTAGAAGCGGCTTAACAATGAGAGAAATTATTAAAATGCTTAAAAAGGCAAAAGCGAGATATGTCAGTGCACATCTCGCTATAATTTTTTTGTTATTCATAAATTACCTTGTCTCGAATTTGTATCCGATTCCCCATACGGTTGCCAGACGCCAGTCGTCGGTGTCTTTAACTTTTTCACGAAGACGCTTTACATGAACGTCAACTGTTCTTGTATCGCCGAGATAATCGTAGCCCCAGATGTGCTCTAAAAGCTGCTCTCTCGTAAATACCTGATTCGGTGACGAGCAAAGGAAGAAGAGAAGCTCCAATTCCTTCGGAGGCATATCAATCTTCTCGCCGAGATAGGTTACGGAATAGTTGGTTAAGTTAACGCTAAGTCCCGGATACTCTACGACTTTCTGCTGCGTATTCTGTGTACTTGCGATTTCAGCCTGATGATAACGACGTAATACGGCTTTGATTCTTGCAACAAGTTCTTTGTTGTCGAATGGTTTCGTTACGTAATCGTCTGCACCAAGCTCAAGTCCCAATACTTTGTCGAAAAGCTCGCTCTTTGCAGATGACATGATAATCGGAGTCATTGCCTTAGATCTTATTTCACGACAAACCTGATAACCGTCGATTCCCGGAAGCATTAAGTCAAGTAATACAAGGTCCGGCTGGAATTCGTCAAAAACTTTAACTGCTTCCAAACCATCTGTTACGGTTCTTGTCTCAAAGCATTCTTTCTCAAGATACAATGAGACTAATTCTGCGATGTTCTCGTCGTCATCGATGATTAAAATTCTCTGTTTCGTTGCCATAAACCCTCCACTAAATCTATATATTATTTAAAATTTGCTATTGTTACGCCCGAATCGCCTTCACCGAAGACACCGGCGCGAAATGAATCTACATATTTGCATCGCTTAAGATGTGAGTGAACGGCGTTACGTAAAGCGCCCGTACCCTTACCGTGTACGATTCTCACACTGCTTAAGTGTGACACATATGCATCATCCAAGTATTTATCGAGATGAGCCAACGCTTCATCGACGGTCATGCCGATAAGATTAATCTCCGGGCTGATGCTTGCGGCTTTTGAAAGGCCGGTCGATACATAAGATTTCTTTGCCTTTTTATTGGTGCTTAAGTCTTCGGTGACAAGGCTTAAATCTTTAATATTGACGGATGAACGCATAATACCCATCTGTACGAAAAGATTACCTTTACTGTCAGGTAGGGAGTGTACCGTACCTGTAAGATTAAGCGAATGAACTCTTACCATATCGCCTATATGTAATGAAGAAGGATCTTTGATGCCTTCCGTTACAATTGCCTTGCTTTCGAGATTCTCCGATGATTTCTTAATCTGCTCGCGGACACGTGCGCGCTTCTTTTCCATTTCGGCAAGATCCGCCGAATCTGCTGCATACTTGTTGAAATCACGAATCGTTTGGTCTGCGACATCTTTGGCTTCCGAAAGAATGCGGTTGGCCTCAAGCGAAGCTTCTTCAAGCAAGCGCTTTCTTCTGTCTGCTATATCATCCTGCTTCTTTGCAAGAGAATCTTTTAATTCTTTAATCTCTTTTTCATACTTTGCCGCTGCATCCTGGGATGCCTGTAAAGCTACGCGGCGCTCTTCGAGCTCTGTCAGTACGTCTTCGAAAGTCTCGTCGTTTTCGTTAATTCTGCTCTTTGCATCATCAATTATATATGTAGGAAGTCCGAGCTTACCTGATATTGCAAAAGCATTACTCTTACCCGGAACTCCGACCAAAAGTCTATATGTAGGAGAGAGCGTCTCCACATTGAATTCGCAGCATGCATTCTCAACTCTCGGCGTTGAAAGAGCAAATACTTTAAGCTCCGCATAGTGAGTCGTTGCCATGAGCTTGCATCCGCGATTCTTAAGGTCCGTAAGGATTGCTATCGCGAGAGCCGCACCTTCCGTCGGGTCCGTACCTGCACAAAGCTCATCAAAGAGTATTAACGAGTGCTCGTTTGCGTTCTGCTCGATATTGACTATATTGGTCATGTGAGAAGAGAACGTACTTAAATTCTGCTCGATACTCTGTTCATCACCTATATCTGCATAGACTTCTTCAAAAAGAGATAACTCCGAGCGATCGCCCGCCGGAATATGAAGTCCTGCCTGCCCCATAAGAGTAAGAAGACCGACTGTCTTAAGAGATACGGTCTTACCGCCCGTGTTGGGACCGGTTACAATCAAAAGGTCGAAATCGTCACCGAGATTAACATCTATCGGAACGATATGCTCCGAATTAAGAAGAGGGTGACGCGCATGCCTTAAGTTAATAATGCCTTTGGTGTTAAATATCGGCTTAACTGCGTTATAATCTTTGGCAAGCATGCCTCGCGCAAAGATAAAGTCAAGCATTGTAAGGCATTTGAAATTGCTTCTTAATTCTTCTATGTGTGCTGCGGCAAGATTGGAAAGCTCCGATAGGATGACTTCAATCTCTTCCGCTTCTTTTAATTCAAGTTCCGTAAGCTCGTTATTAAGCTTAACAACCGCTATAGGTTCGATAAAGAAAGTCGAACCCTTTCCGCTCTGGTCGTGAACCATTCCGGGAAGCCTGTTCTTGGCATCGGCCTTAACGGATAAGCAGTATCTTCCGTCACGCATCGTGACAAGGTTGTCCTGAAGTATTCCTTCCGCACTCGCAGAGATTATAAGCGAGTTCATCTCGGTACGGATTCGCTCGTTAACCGTCTTCATCTTGCGACGAATGTTCTTTAAGTTAGGAGAAGCATCGTCCGCAATCTCCGTTTCCGATAACACGCACCGTGTAATTTCCGAATATAATTCAGGAATGGAGTAGAGTCCGTGGAAAAGCTCTGACAGCGAGTCCTCGAAATCATCATCCTGTTCGTTTCTGTCATAGCTTATGGCACGTCTTGCCGTATTAAGTAAAGAGCACATATGAAGCAACTCGGTCTGGTTAAGGACACCACCTATGGAAAGTCGCTTCATTGCCTCGTGAAGATCATATACACCGGAAAGATCAAGGTCGCCGTGGCGAAGGATTCTGGTTAGAGAATCATCTGTCTCTTGATGCATGGCCTCAATCTTGGGATGGTCATACGACGGGTTTTGATCTATGCATCGCTTTCTTCCTGATTCCGTTGCGGCATGGGATGAAAGCTTTTCAATAATCTTGTTGTATTCTAATGTCTTAAGTACTTTGTGGTTCATAGCTTTTCTCCCAAAATACACTATATCAATTATATTTTATCAGAATATGCGGTAAATTCAAGCTTATATTGTTTTTTGACGCCGTAGTTTGTATAATTATAAGGTGAGGTGGTACGATTGCAGATTAGAGTTAAGAGAAAACCTATTAACAAGAAGAAATTGCTGCGCGGTTTATATGTTGCCGCTGCGATGGGACTTGTGTTTGGAACCATGGCAGCTCTTTCGTTTGCATTTCTTTTTGCAGGACTCAATAAGAATAATGAGGCTAAGCCAACCGAAGTTATAGTGCAGGTTGAAAATGAAACTAATCGCACTACTGATGGTGATGACAGACAGGACGTCGATCCCGTTAAGGAAGATACGACTCCCGTTATTGAGCGAAGCGAGATATATACGATGGCCGAAAAGATTGAAAAAGCAATCGTAAGACTTAACGTGCGTTACACGGAATCTTATTCGGTCGCAAAGGGTGAATCAAAGGTTAAGACCGGTATTATATATACGATTAATAATGATTATATAATGATTCTTGCATCACCGAATTCGGTGAGAGGAATGGCAACCGTGGACGTTACGTTTTATGATGGTAAGACGGTCGAAGGTGAAGTTATTGAGACAGATTACATATCGGGACTTACAGCTATTAGGGTTCAAACTGAAAAGATAAGCTATGATAAGCTGAGCGTAATTCCACAGATTGAGTTTGCCAATTCCAATAAGATAGAAGTCGGAGATGTGGTAATTGCCATAGGTAACCTTGACGGCAACGGAATTTCAATAGCTGCCGGAAATATTACGGGTACGGGCAGAACTTTCTCGTGTCTTGACAGCGAACTGGCAATGCTTGAAACAGATATATTGTCAAAGAACTTTTCAAACGGATTCCTTATTAATCAAAGCGGACTAATCTGCGGAGTGATTTCGCACGAAAACGATACCGGAGCAATAACGATTAATTATACCAATGCTATCGGTTGTTCGGACCTTACTGCGACAATATATAAGTTGAGTCGTGGAATTCATTTCCCATATATGGGAATTAAGACACAGACCATTACGGCGGAAATTGCGAGGATATACGGCGTTCCGATCGGAATCTTTGTGACCGCTGTTGAAAGTAATTCCCCTGCACTTGAAGCAGGATTTATGCCGGGAGATATCATAGTGGATATTAACTCAAAGGGCATTACGACGGGAAGAGGTTTACATTCCTTTATGATGAGCTTTGATATGGAAAAAGATATATCCAAAAGCATCACATTCAGAGTTTTAAGAACGGTTGAAGACAGTTATAGATCAATAGAATTAAGCGTTAGATTCCAGGACAGATATAATTAAATATGCAATTAATTATACACAGAAAGGGAAGACATGAAGTATATCGATACATTTAAAGAGGGTATGAATGTACAGGATGTGTACCTGTGCAGACAGAGAAAATATTCACTTATGACTAAAAACGGCAAGCCGTATGATGAAGTAACCATACAGGATAAGACCGGAACGATTGTGGGCAAGATATGGGATCCGAATTCCGACGGAATAGAGGATTGCGATGATTACGATTATATAGAAGTAATCGGTAAGGTTACAGAATTCAACGGACAGCTTCAGGTTAAGGTTGACAGGCTTCGCAAGGCAGATGAAGACGAATATATACCGGCGGATTATATCCCAACATCGGAATATGATATAGAAGAGATGTACGGTAAGGTATTAAAGCTCGTGGAAGCAGTTAAGAATCCTTATCTTAACGCGTTATTAAAGCACTTTCTTGTTGATGATGCGGATATGGTTAAGGCTTTTAAGAGTCAGTCTGCAGCCAAGACGCTTCATCACGGATTTATAGGCGGATTGCTTGAACATTCACTGTCGGTTGCAACAATGTGTTGGCATATTGCAGGACATTATAATTTCTTAAATCGTGATTTACTTATTACGGCAGCCCTTTTGCATGATATAGGAAAGATTAAAGAGTTCTCGGACTTTCCGGTTAATGATTACACTGATGAGGGTAACCTTCTCGGACATATAGTTATGGGATCAGAGATGATTGGAGAGGCGGCAAAGAATATCGAAGGATTTCCGCCGGTATTGCTTAATGAGCTTAAGCATTGCATTTTGTCGCATCATGGAAAGTTTGAATTCGGTTCGCCGAAGAAGCCTGCAATTGCAGAGGCTATAGCGCTTAACTTTGCGGATGATATGGATGCAAAGCTTGAGTATTGTAAGGAGTTATTTAATTCTCCTTCTGCGGAAGGCGGAGATTGGCTTGGATATAACAGGTTCTTCGAAGGCAATTTCAGGAGAACTACAGAGAAATAGAATCAGGATTATATTATGAATAAGAATGACATCTATGAAGTCACAATTGAAGATATGAGTCATGATGGAGAGGGAATCGGTAAAGTAGACGGATTCCCGCTCTTTATTAAGGACGCAATTATCGGTGATGTAATCGAAGCTAAGGTTACGAAGCTTAAGAATAATTACGGGTATGCAAGGCTTGAAGAAATAGTTAAGCCTTCATCTATGCGTATAGAACCGCCGTGTCCACTTCATAAGAAATGCGGCGGATGCCAGATTCAGGCTATGGATTATAAAGCGCAGCTAAAGTTTAAACAGGATTTAGTTATTAATAATCTTGTGCGTATAGGTGGATTTGGTGAAGACATAAAGGAAATTACAGAGCCGATTGTGGGAATGGAGAATCCATATAGATACCGTAATAAGGCACAATTCCCGGTGGGCGAGAAGGACGGGCGCATTATTATGGGATTCTATGCGGGACGCACGCATGACATAATGGAATGCGAAGACTGTGTGCTTGGCGATGAAGGTAATGCGCTTATATTAAGAACCGTTCGCGAGTATATGGAGAAATATAAAGTTTCTGCATATAATGAAACTACCGGAAAAGGTCTTATTAGACATATATTGATTCGCAAGGGCTTTGCGACGGGGGAATGGATGGTATGTCTTGTAATTACCGAAAATAAACTCCCGCATGAAAAGGAGCTTATAGATAATCTTCTTAAGGTTATGCCTAAGATTGTTTCAATCTGCTTAAGTGTCAATAAGAGGCGCGATAACGTAATTATGGGAGATAACTTTAACGTAGTATATGGAGAACCGTATATTCATGAGCTTTTATCGGGGATTACTTATATGATAAGCCCGTTGTCGTTCTTCCAGGTTAATCCGGTACAGACCGAGAAGTTATATGCGAAAGCAGTTGAATATGCGCATCTTACCGGAACGGAAAATGTCTGGGATTTATATTGCGGAACCGGAAGTATATCCCTTTTTCTTGCAAAGAAAGCTGGCAAAGTTCACGGAGTTGAGATAATACCGCAGGCAATTGATGATGCAAGGGAGAATGCACGTGTTAACGGGATTACCAATGCGGAGTTTTTCGTAGGAAAAGCGGAAGACGTATTTGCGGAAAAAGTGCTTGATATTAAGGGTGCTAATTA
>JAGAAH010000160.1 GCA_017615375.1 Lachnospiraceae bacterium
CGAATATCCATGTGCTTGGCAAGAAGCTCACCTTGCGTCGTTATGTCGTTAAGCATGGAGTTAACCTTCTCTTGAAGACCTTCCTCGCCAATCTGGCTTACCAATGTGAACTTGAAAGTTCCGTCTGACTTCTCTGTCTTCTCCGGACCCTGTACGGGCTGCGCGTTGAAGAGCTTCTGTATCTTCATATTGTCATCCATGCTTACACCTTCTTTCTATATCTATCCTTATCTAAAGTGATTCTATGTATCTTACTATTTCTTCCACGGTTTGATCCGCATCTTCGTTCACAAATCGTTTGTTAATATGAGCTTTCTTTAAGTTTTCTTCGGAAAAATCGTTAAGGTCTGCCAAGAATCGTCTGCACATCTCGTCATAGTGCGGAGTTTCCTGCGAATTCTCGCGATTTAAAGCTCTTAGTAATAACTCTCCGTCGGGTAAAGTGATATATAACGGAACAACTTTGTCTTCTCCGAAATAATTAATGAAGTTGACGCATGCCTCCGGGGTAATTATTACAAGATAATCGTTGTTATCTATTTCTATCTGTCCGTCGTCAACCGTGAAGAAATGCCACGGTCCGAATACGGTATTGTAGGTTCTGCATTCGATTACCTTGCCTTCACTCTTTAATTTGTTAAGTCCCTCTTCGTCCGTAAAATGGTATTCGACCCCTTCGCGTTCTCCGCTTCTCATCGGGCGCGTCGTATACGGCGTTATTGTCTTTAGTTTAGTTGCCTTCGTAAGAAGCTTCTTATATATAGTATCCTTGCCTGTAGCGCTTTTACCCATAAGGCAATATATCTTACCCATTTTGAGATTCCTCTTAATTCTATAAATATCTTTGAAGTTCCGGCATGTAATCTCCGAAGAAAACCTCTTCCCGAAGAATTGTCGATACCACCGGGCTTATAATCTTATCTATTACCGTAACTACTTCCTCATATACCGGCTCTTTGCGCTTTCCCAATGACAGAAAAGCTCTGTATTTTACTTTATACGACTTAGAGCAGAGTACATGTTGAAGATTATTATATCTGTCGACTCTTAGGGTTAACTCTCTTTTATTAAGCTCTTCCTCTATGGCCGTCATAAGCTTTCTTCCGGAAAAAGTCCTCTTTGTTCCGTATCCATAGAGGTTATATAGAATCGACATGTCGGACAAGAATTCCTGCTTATCGTATATAATCGCAAATGCGTTGGCAATTTCCTTCTCGACATAAAGTGCCGTTATCGGTATACTTCTGTCATTCTCGTAAGAGAGTCGGAATTGAACGTCTTCGAGATCGTTATTCTCATCCTTTAACGGAAAAATGTATAAGTTGACCGGTATGGTTATTTTATCGAAAGGAATATTAAGTCTTACCTTGGCTCCATCCTCATATTCCTCAATGGTTGCCTTCTCTTCTCCGTCGTTTACAAGCTTTGCCACCATCTCTGTTAGGTACATTCCTTCCACGCCTTTTTCCTTGACGCGCACATAGACATCTTTGGTATTAGAGGTTCTGTAACAGTCAAGCCCGTATTCACCGGTCTTCATAAGCGCGACTTTATAATTATCGGGAAGTAAGAACAATCTCTCAACAACCTGTTCTCTTGCAACTCCCTGAAGAAGATTCTGGTAGGGAATCTTTAGGTCATGGCTCTTTTTTAATATAAGCCTTGTGCTTATCTTACTCATCAAAGCCACACTCCCAACATAGTCTCGCATTTCTTTAATACTTTGCGCTCTTTTGCATACTTGATAAGGTTGTCCACGTTCTTCTTGTCGTCAACTATATAGTTGGCAAGCGCCGATTTAAGCTCATCTCGCTCCAACTTTTTCTCATACTTAAGGACGTCGGCCATGAGGCGGTCTCTGTCATATATCTTAAACGACTGTCCGCCTATGGTAACGGATGTCGTTCCCATCATCAGTACTTCTTCCTCGGTGTAGTACGGAACTACAACAGGATAGTCCATCATGAATCTCGACTTGGAAGTGTTCTTATCTATCGCAATGTGCCAGCAAAACGGCTTCTCTTTAAGATAGCCGTACGCATATAACGCTGTTTGCATACAAAGAACTCCATCCGGGAAAAGCGCTGCTATTATCTCTTCTTCGGAATGATCTTCATCCTTAATCGTATAATAGCCGTTTTTGATTCTGGTCAGAAACTCACTTTTTACAAGACGGTCAAGAAGATAATATGTAAGTCCGCAATCGTCATAAAGCTCTGCTGTCTTCATGACGCCGCTGTGCTTTTTCATCTCCTCTTTAATCTTTTCTTTCACACTGTCGAGATTTTCCATTTTTCCGCTCCATTCGCATGATTTCGGTGTTTTCATTTTACCACAAAATGCCGCATATGTGTATAAATTTCTTCCACATAATGTACTTTATTACAGCCCCAAGATAACAGGACTATGTATGTGTGACTGAACCTTGCATTGCGCACTTAGCAAACTCGAGCAGGGATAGCAACGAGCTCGAACTGTTTGAGCCATCTCGTCAAATAAGACGAGACGAGCGAGTTTCGAGCGAGGCACGCTTGTTAATCCCTGCGAAGAGTGAGCTTAGTGCTGTCAATAGCAGTTCGGGAACACATATATAGGTCGGTTGTCTATTGTCGTAATTATTTACTTTTGTCGTTGAAATTGTCGTCTAATGGTGGTATAATAGTGAAAAGACAAAAATCTATGTCTTTTGGAGGAATAATGAGTGATATAACACCGGGCGTTCTGAGAAAGAACCCATCGCGTCAGGAATGCGAAAGCGTAATCAAACGAATCCTGGTTACAGAAGTTTTAACCAAAGGTCGTAATGAACAATTTAAGAATGCTTCGGACTTTATGTCTTATTTCGAGTCTTTGTACCCGGCATCAGACGCTTTAACCAAACAGGTTCGGCGAGCAATCAGGGCCATGATGCTTCCGAAAGACGAAAACGGCTTTCTTATTATCAACAAGACCGAGGAGCAGCTCGAGGAAGAGAAGGATCTTTCCTTCTTTCTTAAGAGAAGCAGTGCATATCTTTCAAGCCTTTCGGATTGCGTTCCGGTTATGCTCCACTGTAAACCGGAAGATACATCTTATCTGATGACCCTTATCTTAAAGTGCATAACTTTAAAAGATAAGTACGAAACGGTTATTGAAACTGCAGATGGAATTTTGTTCTACACGAGACAAGAGCAGACGTTGCGTGTACTATTGGAGAGTTTGATGTAAATTTTCAGATGACTTAATGTCGATTTCCGCTTGTCCGGCCGTTATAAAAAGACAAGATATCTTTTGATATCTTGTCTTTTTCATTTTGTCTTGTCTTCACTTTTGGTCGTATTTCACAAACCTTGTCGTATTTCGTGTCTTTTTTCGCTAATTTTTCACTTTTACGACACATTCTCCGGTCTTTCCTTAATGCTTAAATTTGTGACGTCTTTTTTTCTTCTCATCAAATCCTCTGAATCGTAATGCTTTTTGCTTTCGATCTTTTCTGGCTGCCATCTCGTATCTTATGACATTAATATTTCTCTTTAAGTAGATAATTACATAAATGATAAATGCGAGTAATAGGAGTGCTCCGATTATCATCGCTATGATTTTAAAGTTGAGCACCAGGACAACCGAATCGCCTTTGGCTTTTGCCTCTTTATAATCTCTGAACCGGTACTCGTCGACTTCGGCTCCTGCATAGAGTATATTGGCATAACCTACTCGCCGCTCTCCGTAATAATAATCTATTCTTCCGACAACGCCTTTTTCATTATGTACCGGCATGATTTCCGATTTGGCATCCGTAAAACTTGCCGTCTTCGGTAATATAATCATCGCCATATCGTCAATCGTAAAATAAGGCGCTTTTATCATAAAGTTTGTCGTATTCATAACTCCTTCGATATCATAACTCGAATCATTATCAACGACATTAAACATCTGATAATTATCAAAGCAATATTCCAGCAATCGTTCTGTGTCCTTATACTGGTTCTCCGTTGTATCAACATTAAGTACGACACAGATAAGAGTCATTCCGTCCTTGTAGGCATAAGTCACGAGCGTGTGCCTTGCTGCCTGGGTATATCCCGTCTTACCACCGATACATTTATCATATATATACTTTCCGGTATGGTAATAATTAAGCATTGCGTGATGGTTAACAAGATATGTCGGTTCTTCATGCTTATTGGTCGGCGGTATCGTGTATTTACTCGTTCCCGTAATTTTTCTGAACTTATCGTTTAAAATCGCTGCCCGAGAAATTAATGCCATATCATAAGCCGATGTGTAGTGATCCGGATCCGGAAGTCCGTGCGGATTATTAAAATGTGAATCCTCACATCCCAATTCCTTTGCGCGATCGTTCATCATAGTGATAAACGATTCGTAATCAAGCGCTACGTGTTCTGCCGTCGCGTATGCGCACTCATTTGCACTTCCGAGCATAACGGCATGTAAGGTATCTTCCAGCGTCATCTGCTCGCCAACGTCTCGCGATATGCTCGTTCCTTCGGTCTTATACACCGCATCTCTCGAAAATGTAACTATTTCCGAAAGCTCACAGTTCTCCAAGGCTATTAACGTAGTCAATATCTTGGTTATACTCGCAGGGTAGTATTGCTCATGTATATTCTTTTCATATAATATGGTTCCGGTCGTGGCCTCCATAACTATCGCTGCCGGAGCCGTAACCTGCACACCCGTAGGCCAATAGTATTCACCTGCTGCCACAGCGCTTTTATTAAGGCTTAATACCAGAATCGTCATGGCTAAAAGCGCAGCCTTAAGTCTTTTCTTCATTCATTATCCCTTTACTTGCCTTTAATACTATAATTCTATTACTATTTGCTTTTTTCGTCAATTTATTATAATCTTATTCAAGACAAACTATTTATAAGAGGTAAATATGAGACTTAAACATATTAAAGGAGCAGAGGATGCCGTATATAACAGTGTTCACTGCATTAATCTTGAATCCGTTGAGAAAAAAGCTCTGCGCAGCATTTTCCCTGATGCCGATAAGCCTTTACACCTGGAAATCGGAACCGGAAAGGGCCAATTTATTATGGAACTTGCTACACGTAATCCGGATATTAATTACTTAGGCATAGAGCGCTACTCATCAGTGCTTCTTCGTGCATGTCAGAAGATGGACGAAATGGAAACACCGCTTCCAAACCTCAAATTCATCTGCTGCGATGCCGAAGTTTTACCGGATTATCTTAATGAAGGCGATGTCGAAAGAATCTATCTTAATTTCTCGGATCCTTGGCCTAAAGACAGGCATGCAAAAAGACGTCTTACGTCAAGCCGTTTCCTTGCAAGATATGATAAATTCCTTAAGCAAGGCGGTGAAGTCAGATTCAAAACTGACAATAAAGACCTTTTCGATTTCTCTGTAGAAGAATTTAAGAACAATGACTGGAATCTTACGGCTGTAACTTACGATCTTCATAACGACGCTACTCTTTCAGCCGGTAATATCATGACGGAATACGAAGAGCGTTTCAGTCGCGAAGGTGTTAAAATTAATATGCTTATTGCCGTACGCAAATAATAAA
>JAGAAH010000161.1 GCA_017615375.1 Lachnospiraceae bacterium
AAAAGGAACGATGAGCGTCGGATACCTCGCAGCATTCATTACTTACAGTATGGATTTCGTATGGCCGATGGAGGTATTTGGTGAGCTTGCCAACGAATACTCGATGATTGCGGCATCATACAAGAAGATTAATAAGATTTTCGCCGAAGAAGCAAGAATCAAGAATGCGGAGGATGCGGTAGAAGGCCCTGTTGCAGGTTCCGTTGAATTTGATCATGTAGGCTTTACTGTAGGCGAGAAAGAGATATTAAAGGATATAACTTTTAAGGTTGAAGAAGGTAAGACACTTGGCATTATGGGTGAAACCGGTTCGGGTAAAAGCTCGATCGTTAACCTTATCGGCAGACTTTTTGATGTTACGGAAGGAGCTGTCAAGGTCGGCGGTGTAGATGTAAGAGAGCTTAACTTAACAGACCTTAGAAAGGCAATTAAGTATGTGTCCCAGGAGACATTCCTTTTCTCAGATACGGTTAAGGATAACGTCAGAATGGGTGAAAGAAAGAATATAGAAGAAGACGCTGTTGTAGAGGCATCGAAGCTTGCATGCGCAGACGAATTCGTATCGAAGATGGAGAATAAATACGATACGATAATCGGAGAACGAGGCGTAGGCTTATCAGGTGGACAGCGACAGAGAATCAGTATCGCGAGAGCTTTTGTAAGAAATAATCCGATTCTTATCATGGATGATTCTACATCCGCGCTTGATATGGAGACGGAGCGTGACATACATCATGCATTGGATAAGATTAACGGCACGAAGATAATAATCGCGCACAGAATCTCTGCAGTTCGTTACGCAGATGAAATTATCGTTCTTAAGGATGGTAAAATTGCAGAACGCGGAACGCATGAAGAATTGCTCGCACACGGCGGACTCTATAAGGAAACATACGACTCACAATACGGACAGAATCTTATGGAGGTGGTATAAATGGCTAATGCTACGAGACATGATGAAAATGATGTAAAAATGAATAAAAGAGAAGTAGTCGTAAGACTACTTAAGTATCTTAAGGGACATGTTCTTGAGATAGTATTGACGCTTCTTGCCATGGGCGGCGCGGTAGCAATATCACTTATCAACCCGCTTATCATGGAAAAAGCAGTTGACGAATATATACCGAGTAAAGATATTGACGGGCTTATAAAGCTTGCAATCTTTGCGGTTATATTAAACGTGGCGTTCATGCTTTTAAATAAAGCGAGAACTTATCTTATGGCGCATTTATCAAACAGTATTGTGCGCGACATAAGAAATCAGCTTTATAGGCATATTCAGACACTTGCCTTTACATTCTTTGATTCGAGACCTACGGGTAAGATATTGGCAAGAATTACAGGTGATGTTAACTCATTACAGCAGGTATTTTCGTCTGCGGTAACTACGTTCATTCCGGGTATCGCAACGATTATCGGCGTACTTTTCATTATGATGCGTAAGAACGTTGTGTTGGGATTACTCTGTATGTCGACGGTACCTGTTATGATACTTTCACTTCTTGCAATTGAAAAGTACTCCACCAAGATGTGGGCGCTTTTCAGAAAGAAGTCATCCAACATGAACGCATACGTACATGAGGGCATCTCCGGAATGTCGATAGTTCAGTCATTTGCGGCAGAAGAAGAGACATCGGCTACATTTGACGAGCTTGTTGACGAGCATAAGGAGACCTTCAGAAAAGCAGTAAGAGTTAACGATTTCTTCGGACCTTCCTGCGACCTTTGCTGGGCTATATCGGTTGTACTTTTATACTGGTTTGGAGTTAAGCTTCTTAACAAGGATATGGTATCAACCGGTGTGTTAATTGCATTCGGTACTTATGTAGGAATGTTCTGGGAGCCGGTTATGAACATCGCGAGCTTTTATCGACAGATGATCACCAACTTGTCTGCAGCAGAGCGAATCTTTGAAGTATTGGATACACCTGCCGATGTTAAGGATAAAAGCGATGCAATCGAGCTTCCGCCGATTGAAGGTAACGTTGAGTTTAAGAACGTATACTTTACATACGATATAGGTACACCTGATGAAACCAGAGTACTTACAGATGTAAGCTTTAAGGTTAATAAGGGTGAGAGAATCGCACTTGTTGGTCCTACGGGAGCAGGTAAGACGACAATTATTAATCTTCTTAGCCGCTTCTATGATATTCAGGAAGGACAGGTACTTGTTGACGGATACGACGTAAGAGACGTAACAATTAAGAGCCTTCGTCAGCAGATGGGTGTTATGACGCAGGAGAACTTCATCTTCGAAGGAACAGTTGCGGATAACATTCGCTACGGTAAGCGCGATGCGACACAGGAAGAGATAGAAGAGGCTGCTAAGGCGGTTAATGCGCATGACTTTATTATGAAGATGGAGAAAGGTTACGATACGCCTCTTATGGAGCGAGGTGCGGGACTTTCAATCGGTCAGAGACAGCTTATCGCATTTGCAAGAACGATGGTATCGAAGCCTAAGATTCTTATCTTGGATGAGGCAACATCTTCAATCGATACTAAGACCGAGCTTATGGTACAGAAGGGAATCGACGGATTGCTCCGAGGCCGTACAAGCTTCGTAATTGCGCATAGATTATCTACAATCCAGAATGCAGACCGAATCTTTGTAGTCGATAACGAAGGTATCGTTGAGTCCGGTACACCGTCAGAACTTATAAGAAAGAAGGACGGAGCATATAGAAAGCTCTATATGGCTCAGTTTGAAGAAATCAAATCCAAGGTATCTTAATACTTATGTAACGTAAGACTTCAGAGATACATATCACCGACGCGGTAATTGAGACCCGTCGACACTTAGCGGCTGTATTTTAGCCGCTTATGTGTCGCAACGAGGGATCACTTAGCGAGAGCGTGCCGCTAGGGATATGGTATCTCTGAAGTCGTATATAAGGTTGTAATTAGAATAATTCTGTGGTATAATATCTCGTACTGTGTGTAGAGAGATACACTTAAACTAAGGAGGAATACGTTTAAATGAGCGTGAAGGTTGAACATGTGGACAATAACATGGCCAAGATGACCATTGAAGTTCCGGCAGCAAGACTTGATGAGGCGATTGAAAAAGCATATCAGAAGCAGAAGAATACCCTTTCATTACCGGGATTCCGTAAAGGAAAAGTTCCGAAGAATATGATTGAGAAGATGTTCGGCGTATCTATTTTCTATGAAGATGCAGCTAACATTCTTATGCAGGAAGAGTATCCTAATGCAATGAAGGAGAGCGGACTTGATATAGTATCACAGCCGACAGTAGATATCGAGCAGATCGAGAAAGGCAAGCCATTCATCTTCACAGCAGTTGTAGCAACCAAGCCTGAAGTTAAGCTCGGTGAGTACAAGGGTATGAAGGTTACAGACATCGACGTATCTGTTTCCGCTGCAGATGTTAATGCAGAGATTGAGAAGGAAAGAGAAGCAAATGCGAGAATGACAACAGTAACCGACCGTGCAATCAAGAAGGGCGATACTGCAATAATTGATTTTGCAGGATTCATGGACGGAAAGCAGTTCGAAGGCGGCACAGCTACCAATCATGCATTAGAGATTGGTTCTCATTCGTTTATTGATACATTTGAAGATCAGTTAGTTGGTAAGAAGACAGGTGAAGAAGTAGAAGTTAACGTTACATTCCCTAAGGATTACCAGGCAAAAGAGCTCGCAGGAAAGCCTGCTATGTTCAAGGTTAAGATTCATGAAATCAAGGTTAAGGAATTACCTGCACTTGATGATGAATTTGCACAGGACGTATCAGAGTTCGATACATTAAAGGATTATAAGGCAGACCTTAAGAAGAAACTTGTTGAAGGCAAGAAGAATGCAGCTAAGTCTGCACAGGAAGACGAAGCAATCGAAGGCGTAATCGAAGGTTCCGAGATGGAGATTCCACAGCCGATGATCGACTTCCAGGTTGATGATATAATCAGCAATATGTCACAGCAGATGGCTCAGCAGGGTCTTACAATGGAGCAGTATCTCCAGTTTACAGGTATGACAGAGCAGCAGTTAAGAGCACAGGCTGAACCTGAAGCATTAAGAAGAATTCAGGCTTCCCTCGTTCTTGAAGCAGTTGCTAAGGATGCTAAGATTAAGATTACAGATAAGCAGGTAGATGATGAAGTTGCCAAGATGGCAGAGATGTATCATATGGAAATCGAGAAGATTAACAAGCTTATCGGTGAGGAAGAAAGAGCATCAATTAAGCGTGACTTAGAGGTTCAGGCAGCAGTTGACTTAATCGTTAAGAATGCAGTTCCGGTTCCGGCTGAGGAGATGGCTAAGATTAAGGATGAAAGAGA
>JAGAAH010000162.1 GCA_017615375.1 Lachnospiraceae bacterium
GGGAAAGAAAAAAACCGGGACCATGTGATCCCGGGGTTTTGGCATTTTCGCTATATTGATTATCTCTTTGAGAACTGAGGAGCACGACGAGCTGCCTTTAAGCCGTACTTCTTTCTTTCTTTCATTCTTGGATCTCTTGTTAAGAATCCTGCCTTCTTTAATGTTGGTCTGAACTCATCAGAATCAACCTTAAGTAAAGCTCTTGCGATACCGTGACGAACTGCACCGGCCTGACCTGTTGTGCCGCCGCCGCGAACGTTAACGATTACATCGTACTTATCAAGTGTATCTGTTGCAACGAGTGGCTGACGAACGATAACCTTTAAGGTCTCAAGTCCGAAATACTCGTCGATATCTCTCTTGTTGATTGTGATCTTACCCTTACCAGGTACTAAGTTTACTCTTGCAACGGAACTTTTTCTTCTACCTGTTCCATAATACTTTGTTGCTGATTTAGCTGCCTTTGCCACTTTATCTTACCTCCTAATTAAAATGTCAAAGCTTCAGGCTTCTGAGCCTCATGCTTGTGATCCGGTCCTGCATAAACGAATAACTTCTTGTACATATCTCTTCCGAGAGGTCCCTTTGGAAGCATTCCCTTAACAGCGAACTCAAGTACTCTTTCCGGATGCTTGTCTAACATTTCCTTTAAAGAAGTCTCTCTAACACCACCAACATAATCTGAATGCTGGAAGTATACCTTCTGGTTCATCTTCTTACCTGTAACCTTAATCTTCTCAGCGTTAACGATGATTACATAATCACCTGTATCAACGTTAGGTGTGAAGATAGGCTTATTCTTACCTCTTAATACCTTTGCTACTTCGGATGCTAAGCGTCCTAATGTATATCCTGTAGCGTCAACTACATACCACTTTCTTTCAATCTCTGCCGGCTTTGCAACATAAGTTCTCATGAAAGTTACCCTCCTATTTTGTTATTATTACTAAATCTCATTGTCCCGATTAAACTCGATGGAAATGTCCGAAACCATCAAATCTACTTAAGGACCTTGTCTATCTATAATAAGCGCGCGCTCGGGGCTAATCAAGCACACGTCTACTTCACGTCAGACTAATACATTATAGTACACGAATCCTAGTGTGTCAATATTTATTTAATACTTTTTCTCACCTAGGGACGGACCTTTTAACAATTTAATTATGAAAAGGACGGTACTTTTTGTTCAAAATTGTGTGAAAAAGACCGTCCCTATATATATTCGATTGAAATTAGGACGAGGCCTTGCGGCGGAGCCGTAGGACCTGCCGCCTCACGGTCGCGGGCATCTATGATTGCAGGAATGTCGGAAGGTGTAAGGTCATGTGACCCCACCTTAAGAAGCGTACCTGCAATTATGCGCACCATATTGTATAAAAATCCGTTACCGGTAATGCGTAAGGTAATCAAATCCCCATCTCGTGTTACCGAGCAATCGTATATCGTTCGTACCCTTGTGGTTACCTGCGCTTTTACCGCAGAAAAGCTCGTAAAATCATGTTCGCCGATGAAGCACTTGGCTGCCTCGTTCATAGCATGAACATCAAGCTCATAGTAATATGGATACGTAAAGTTCTTTAATAACGGGTCCGGAAACTTGCGATTCAAAATTCTATACTCATACGTCTTAATTGACGATGCGTATCTGGGATGAAAATCTTCCGAAACCTCGCATGAATCCTGGATTATTATATCGGAAGGCAAGCGCTGATTAAGAGCATATGCAAACTTATCCGCATCCATACGCATCTCGGTATCAAATACCGCAACATTCATAAGCGCATGCACGCCGGCATCCGTTCTGCTTGCGCCTATTACCTTAACTTCTTCACCGCAAAGGTCGGTAAGCGCCTTATTAAGCTCCTCTTCTATGGTAACCGCATTCGGCTGAATCTGAAATCCCGAATAATTCGTGCCGTCATACGATACGATAAGTTTGATTCTTCTCAATATAAGTCACCTAAAACAAAACTCTCAAAACAATCATCAAAGCCATATATGCAAGTAAAATAAGATATGCTATCCGGTCTCTTGCGCAATACCTAAGCGGTTTCATTCTGGTTCTTCCTTCGCCACCGTTGTAGCATCTTGCTTCCATTGCCATAGCAAGGTCTCCCGCACGACGCCATGCCGATACGAATAACGGCACCAGAAGCGGTACCATGCTCTTAGCCTTCTTAATAATGTTGCCGCTCTCAAAATCGGCTCCACGGGCCATTTGCGCTTTCATAATCTTATCTGCTTCTTCAATAAGAATCGGAATGAATCGAAGCGCAATGGACATCATCATCGATATCTCATGAACCGGAACTTTTATCTTATTAAGAAAACCAAGTCCCGTTTCCATACCGTCCGTAAGTCTCGTCGGAGTCGTTGTAAGCGTCATAAGGCTCGTTCCGATTACAAGATATATAAGTCTTGTCATCATATATGCGGTGTTATATATACCCTGCTTCGATATCGCTATAAATTTCCATTCAAATACCGGTGCTCCCGGTGTCAAAAACAGGTTTACAAATCCTGTTAACACAAGGATTAAAACAATCGCTTTTAATCCCTTAACCATGTACTTAAAAGGCACTTTGCTAAGCGCTATGCAAAGAACTATAAACGCCGTCATAAGCACGAAACCGGGTATATTCCTGAATATAAAGACAGAGATTACATAGGCAAAAGTTCCAAGTAACTTAACTCTCGGGTCAAGCTCATGGATTACCGAATCAGCCTGATAATACTGTCCAATGGTAATATCTCGTAACAAAAGTTCCTACCTTGCCTTTCTTAAGCACGTTAAAATCGTATTCTTTGCTTCTTCAACCGTTGTTGCATCCTCATCCACATCAAACCCTTTATTCTTAAGGTCATGCATAAGGTATGTAACCTGCGGTGCAGAAAGTCCCATCTTCTGAAGCTCCACGTAATTCTTAAATACTTCTCGCGGAGTTCCGTCATATGCCACACGTCCGTCATCCATTACAATCAATCTGTCCACATACTTTGCCACATCCTCCATGGAATGTGAAACCAGGATAACGGTCATGTTCTGTTCTTTATGTAATCTCGATATCTCATCGAGAATTTCATCTCTTCCTTGCGGATCAAGTCCCGCAGTAGGCTCATCCAATATAAGTACTTCCGGCTTCATTGCAAGTACGCCCGCAATTGCGACTCGACGCTTTTGACCGCCGGATAATTCAAACGGTGACTGATAATATAATTCCTTCGGAAGCTTAACATTACCCAAGGCTTCCAAGGCACGCAATCCCGCATCTTTAGAAGACAATCCCTGATTCTTCGGTCCAAAGCACACGTCTTCGAATATGGTTGTCTCGAAAAGCTGATACTCCGGATATTGGAACACAAGTCCGACCTTAGATCGAAGCTCTTTTCTCGAGAAATCCTTATCGTTGATATCGCGTCCGTTATAATAGATTTCTCCGGAAGCAGGCTTTAAAAGTCCGTTAAGGTGCTGTATAAGCGTAGACTTACCCGAACCCGTATGTCCTATGATTCCCAAGAATTCACCGTCTTTAATTTGCAAATTGATGTCTTTTAACGCATGCTGCGAAATATTGGTTCCTTCGCTGTATACGAAATCGACGTGATTTACGATAATTGACATAATATGTGTAAAAGCTCCTCTTCCGTAAGAACGCCGTCCGGTATATTAAGTCCGGCTTCTTTAAGCTCATGTGCCAGTAATGTAATCTGCGGAACATCTAAGTGATGCTCTTTTAATGTCTTAATATCCGAGAATATCTGTCTCGGAGTACCCTGCATCACTATCTTACCATGATCCATAACGAATACTTTATCCGCATTAACTACTTCTTCCATATAATGCGTAATAAGAATTATGGTTATTCCTTCTTTTTTGTTTAATTCCGTAATCGTATCTATTACCTCACGACGGCCTACAGGATCAAGCATTGCTGTAGGTTCATCCAGGATAATGCATTTAGGGCGCATCGCAATAACGCCTGCGATTGCAACGCGCTGCTTCTGTCCGCCGGATAACTTATTCGGCGAATGATTACGATACTTCTCCATATGTACCGCGGATAAAGCATTATCAACTCTCGTCCAGATTTCCGATGTAGGAATGCCGATATTCTCCGGGCCAAATCCTATATCCTCTTCAACGATTCCCGCGATTATCTGGTTATCAGGATTCTGGAACACCATTCCTGCAGCCTGTCTAATCTCCCAAAGCTTCTCTTCGTCCTTGGTATCCTTACCGTCAACCCACATGGTTCCGTCGGACGGAGACAAGATAACATTCATGTGCTTCGCAAGGGTAGACTTACCCGATCCGTTATGACCTAAGATTGCGATAAAATCGCCCTCCGCAATGTCAAGATCGACGCCGTCAAGCGCCGTCTCGATGCTGTCCACGTTACCTTCGTCATCACGGTGTATATATTCATGTGTAAGTTTTAATGCCTTAATAATGCTCATTCGTTTCTCCAAATTATTATCATCTGACAATAGGGTATATATTTTACTCACGGGCTTATATAATATGACACTTTTACTTGGACACGCTCTCGCTAAATGGTCCCTCGTTGCGTTACATAAAGTGCTACTCGTAAACTCGTACCACTTAAGTAACGACGGGTCCCAATTGTCCTCGTAATAAGTGCATATTATATGCGCCCTGTTTACGATAACACTATATTGGTTCATAGAACAGGCCTGAAGAATTATGCATTTATCGGACGGGTAATTTGACGCCATCGTTACTTAAGTGGTGCAAACGAAGTGCAGCAGCACTTTATGTAACGTGATGAGCGGCAACTTAGTGCAAACGTGCCCGGACGAAAATGTCATAATTTGAAGGCCGTACGTTATATATACTTATTCAATATAATCTGCAAACTTCGTGAGGTGCCCCTCCGTGTTCATGCCGGCAAACCCTTGCTGACGCAGCGCCTCATACGCAATAACCGCAACAGAATTGGAAAGATTAAGTGACCTCTCCTGTCCCATCATAGGAATACGAATGCACTCATCCTTATGATGCGCCAAGATAGACTCCGGAATACCCGCGCTTTCCTTACCGAACATTACATAAGCACCATCCGGAAACTCAACATCCGCATAAATATTCTTGCCCTTAGTCGTAGCATAATACATCTTGATATTCGGATTCTTCGCCAAAAAATCCTCATAGCAATCATACTTCGTTACATCAAGACGCGGCCAGTAATCAAGACCTGCCCGCTTAACCTGCTTCTCATCTATAGAAAATCCCATCGGCTCAATCAGATGGAGTCTGCATCCCGTTGCCACGCAGGTCCTGCCGATAGCTCCCGTATTAAATGGAATCTCCGGCTCAAGTAAAACTATATTAATCATTTTCCTACCACCTTATATAATTCGTCCGACTTAGGTGGCTCTAAGAATCTTTTCTCTTCACCGTTAAGTAAAAGTCTGTCGTTACCGCGAACAGCCTTACCTATTACGGTAGCTTCAATACCATGGCGCTTTAATTCCATGGAAAGTCCCACTCCGTCACGAGCTGCCATAAGCATTGACCCCGACGATATAAGCTCATAAGGACTTATTCCGAAGAATTCGCATATCTCTATGGTCTCCTGCTTTACAGGAATACTCTTAACGTCTATATTTAAGCCAACATCCGAGGCTTCACCCATCTCCCAGAGAGCCCCGAATATTCCGCCTTCGGTCACATCATGCATTGCGGATACACCATACTTTACGGCAATCTTGGAATCTTCCACAACGCTTATATACTTATCAAAATCTGCTGCGTCATCTATCATCTTGGCAGAAAAACGAGTAAGTAACTCCTCGCGCTTTTCCTTTGCTATGATGGACGTACCCTCAAGTCCGATCCATTTGGTAACAAGAATATCCATACCCGGACGTGCGCCCGAAGTCTTAACTATGTTATTCTTATCAACCTTACCGACACCTGTCACGGATACGACTACCTGATTAACAACATTGGTAATCTCCGTGTGTCCTCCAAGGATTTCCATATTGCACTTTTTACACTCGGCTTCAACATCTGCCATTATGCCTTTTAATTCTTCTTCGGTAACACTTTCCGGCAAAAGCATTGTAAGCATAATTCCCACGGGCTCTGCTCCCGCAGATGCAAGGTCGTTTGCAGTAATTAACGCTGCCAATTTACCGATATCATGCACGGTTCCCGTTATAGGGTCCGTAGACATGACAAATACCTCATCCCCCGAAAGAGACAAGGCAGTGCAATCTTCACCGACAGCCGCGGAGAGAATAACCTCCTCGCGGCGTCGTCCTATTTGTCCAAGTACTGAGCGCTTAAGCACGTTCTCCGGTACTTTACCGATCTTCATATATGTACCTCTTAAATAACGAATTATTCTTCATCGTCATCCGGTTCAGGATCAGGGTCCGGTTCCTGACGCTTCTTAATAGCCTCGTCACTCCAGTATCCTGCCGCGTTCTTAATCTTTTCTATATCACCGGTCGCAATCGCTTCTTTTATGGCCTTAACCGCTTCCGGATAAGATGACGATATACCGATTTCGTATATTGCAGATGACGGATTGTAAGTACTTCTGTTAAATACATCTCTGCTTACAAGCTTTCCGTTAACTGTTATAACCTTATAAAGTACGCACTTAAATCCTGCATGCTCACCCTGAAGCTTATTAACATAACCTATAGGCTGATCAACCATTTTGAATACAGGGTCCGGATGCTCTTCGGATTCAATCTCCGTCTCGAAGCTTATCTTTCTGTTCGGATCTCTTGTTTCCTCACCATAAATTACGAAATAACACTGTTTATTTCTGGTATAGCCCTGAATGTAAATCGGGGCATCGGTATTGTTTCTAAACTTAAAGTCCTTATAATCACCTGCAATGGCTGCATCCTGTGATGGCTGTACATATGTAACTATCATTGAATGCGGTGAACGCTGAACAACTTCCAATTCAGCTCTTATAACTGCATTGTACAAAGTTGAAGAAACCTGGCATACACCACCACCCACGGACTCTACTACAGTACCGTTCTCATAAGCACCTGCAAGCTCGTAACCGTTATCTTCGCTAATCGGAGAGATTGTATCATGTACCGAGAAAACTTCTCCCGGATATACAATTGAACCATTAATCAAAGATGTCGCATTTGCAACGTTTGCGCATCTTCCTGCTGCAGATGAAGAATAATCCGTATGGAAAGACGCAAGTTGATCCTTGATTCTTCCAAGTTCTTCTCTTGTTCCTCTTGGCTCGTCAATCTCGCTTATAAGCGCAATTTCGGAAAGCGGCTCGGAAATACCTTCCTCAAAAATTCTTGTAACTTCAGTAATCGAATCTTCTATTACAAGCGCAACGCCTGCCTGTCCTTCAACAAATGTGAAATCGGTTCCGTCAAATGTAAGTCCGTTATCTACCGCTTCAACATTGAATTTCTTTTCCTTTTCGGTAAAGAATTCGCGTAAAAGCTCCTCATCCACATCAAACGATAACTTAAATTCGATTGAACTTTGCTTTAAATCTTTCTGATCCTTATATCTCTTAATCAAGTTGCCGCATCTTCCAAGCTCCAATGCTTCTTCGGCAACATCCTTATTAGCCCACTTAAGACCGATAACTTCAGGCATAACATCAACTGTCTTGCCCTCACAATTCAATGTAATCGGAGTCGACAAAATCGTATCGGCAAGTGCTTTGGCTACATCCTCTGCCTCAAGCAATGTCATTCCGCTTACATCAGTCTTTCCGATAAATACTCCTTCGTATATCGTAACGTTATCCGCAGCATGAGTTCTTAATACAGAAGTTCCCGCAAATACCGCTGCGACTGCAATCATTAATCCCAATATACATCTTAATTTCTTACTCATTTTATAACCTGCTTTCTATAATTAAAATACATTGACAGTATTATTTAAAACATTTACATTATAATTAAACAATCATGGATAAAAGAAGTGGCAATATCATTGAGATTACCAATACTATTACTATTATCATTGCGATTGTCTGTCTTTTCTTATTGTTCATGATTTACCTCTCAAAATTTATATTAAGGAAGTTATTAATATGCCACATTTACCTAATCTTATTCTTCCATACATTCTTATAATATTTGGTATCATCGGTCTTCTTCGTGCCAAATCCACTTTAGCGGATAAGAAAAAACGCGACGATTTCTTCAAGAAAGAATCCGAAGCCAACTCCGTAAAAAAGCGCGACATTTCTATGCTTCCTTACATTAAAATCGACGAATCCTTACTTTCCGTAAAAAGCGATAACCCTGAAATTCAGGCGCTTTTATCCGAATTAACGAACCTTAAGGATAAAAAAATCCTTAATCTTACCGGCATCAGCAATACCGACTTAAAACTTAAGTACGGCGCTGCCAATATTACCGAGTTAACCGAGTGCGACGATAACTTTGCATTGCTTTGCAAGATTCTTAACTTGCTCGGCAAGGCATATTACGATAACGGCGATATAGCTATGTCCAAGAAGTTTCTTGAATATGCCGTAGGTATCCGCACCGATATCACGGACACTTTCGTGACTCTTGCCACCATCTACCGTGATAATAACGAGAGTAATCGTATCGACGATTTAATCAACATCGCCGGCACATTAAATTCTCTCTCCAAACAAACTATTATACTAAAGCTTAATGATTTAGTCCATATATAATTGGTTACAATTTTATTTTTTATATGACGGACAAATGTCACCAAGATAACAATTCTCGCAATCCGGATTCTTGGCCGTACATATTGTTCTTCCAAGCGCTATAACATGGATATTATATAGTATCCATGCTTCCTTCGGAAGTAATTTCATAAGGTCGAATTCTATGGCAGTCGGATCATCACTTGCCGTGAAACCCCACTTCTTGGATATTCTCTTAACATGTGTATCCACAACTATCGACTCTATATCATATATATTGCCGCGAATAACATTCGCGGTTTTTCTGCCTACTCCCGGAAGCTTGAGTAAAAGCTCCAAATCAGAAGGCACCTCTCCGCCGTATTCTTCACAAAGCATCTTGGCACAGGCAATAATATTCACTGCCTTATTATGATAGAATCCCGTCGAATGTATATCTTCTTCAAGCTCTTTTAAATCGGCATCCGCAAAGCTTTGCAATGTCGGATACTTCTTAAAAAGCGTCTCCGTCACCATGTTGACGCGCTTATCGGTGCACTGTGCCGACATAATAACCGCAATAAGCAACTGCCATGCATTATCATGGTTTAAGTACACGGTCTTGTCCGTACCGTACTTTTCATTCATTCGTTCAATTATTATTGCGACTCTTTCTTTCTTAGTCATCTTAAACCCTATAATCCGAATATCATATCACGCTTAATGTCGTAAAGACTGCCTGCTCCGCACATAAGCATTGTATCGGCAAGTTCTCCCTTAAGCTTATCCACGTATACCTTAACTCCGGCATCTTCTGCGCCGTATACCATATTTACAAACGGTCTTGCGATTATAACTGCATCCGCACCGATTGCAAGCGCCTTAAATACGTCTGCTCCGGTTCTTATACCACCGTCAACGAATACTTTCATCTTAAGGCCGACAACGTCTTTAATCTCTTTTAAAACCTCGGCCGTAGACGGTGTCTCGCCCAAGACTCTTCCGCCGTGATTCGACACAACTATTGCGGCTGCGCCCGCATCCATCGCCTTACAAGCGGCCTTAGGTGTCATGATTCCCTTAACTATAAAAGGCTTGTCAAAAAGCGCGATAATCTCTTTTAATTCAGAAACCGACTTTGCTCCCGCAGGCGGATTCATATTCTTAAGGAATGGCAAACCTGCGGCATCAACATCCATTGCAACCGCAAACGCATCCGATGCATTAACAAGCGCTGCCTTTTCCTTAATTGTATCGATATTCCATGGTTTAATCGTAGGTATACCTATGCCGCCCGCGCTTTTAATCGCCGCGGTTGCACCCTGCATAACCAAAGGATCCGTTCCGTCACCGGTAAACGCAGCAATTCCGGCATCCTTGCAGGCTCTTACCAGAATATCGTTATATGTTCTGTCATCATATCTGTCACCGTAATGCATGGCCACTGCACCTACAGGGCCTGCAAATACGGGAAGTTCAAACTTTTTATCAAAAATCGTAAATTGAGTATCGGCAGACTTAACATCCGTCAGCGTATCCATATTAAGGCGAAGTTCCTGCCACTTATCATAGTTTCTTATCGCAACGTCACCCACGCCCTTTGCTCCCGGACCCGGAATCGTATTCTTACAAGCTCTTCCGTCGCAGATTACGCAGCTTTTACATAATGCACCCATATTGTTACGTGCGTTGTCCAGTACTTCCTTATAAGTCATATTGCCAATCCTCCGATTAAATTTGTGTTATGTTATAGCTTTTATTCGCGATTCTTTCCCTTGATAAGCGGAGAAAGAGGCTTATAAATAAGCATTGTAATTATAGTTACGATTATGCCCTTGCCAATGGTAAACGGAAGGTTAAATACAAGCAAACATGAAAAGATGCTGTTAACCATCGGTAAAATCGCCTTATATGCGGCAATGATTGCATCCTTTGACATAAAATTATAATAGAAAGGATATACAACGAAGTAGTTAATCGGGAGTGATATCAATCCTGCGATACAGCAGCCTATCATTGCTCCGAAAAACGCATTGCGCTTGGTCTTACGCATCTTATAGATTATTCCCGCAGGAATTACATACGAAATACCGATAATAAAGTTTGCAAGTTCACCGACCCCTCCGGTATGTGTCAACGGTAAGTGAAGCAAGTTCTTGATAAAACATATAAGTGCGCCACATACAGGTCCGAATGCAAAGCTTCCGATAAATGCCGGCATATCCGATATGTCGAATTTAAGGAATGAAGGCATAATCGGTATCGACGTCTCCACATACATGAGCAAAAATGCGATTACCGCAAGCATCGGCGTAATCGTAATCATGTGTACATCAATTCTTTTCTTCTTGGTTTCTGTCTGTTTTCTCATTTCATTTCTCTCCTAAAAACGTTATTGCCAGCATGTATGGGATTAAAAAAGCCCTCGAAAGATAATCTTCCGAGGGCACCTTATATTATATGTAACCATCTTTTCCCATCCGGACTATACCGTCGGTTGCGGAATTACACCGCATCGGCTCTGACTACTGGTTTCATCAGAGTTCGTGGACTGTCACCACCGGTCAGGAATCACACCTGCCCCAAAGATTACGTGAATTATTGTAGCATAAAAGCACGTAAAGTTAAAGAGCTTTTTCCGTAATTATCTATCAATATACTCCAAAAACTGCGCTGCCGGAATAGGGCGTGAATAGTAAAATCCCTGATGCAAATAGCAGTGAAGTTCGCGAAGAAGTTCGGCCATATCCTTATCTTCAATTCCTTCCGTTACGATCTCAAGTCCCATATCGAAAAGCATCTCTATGGTGTGCTTTAAAGCCATCATAGCCTGGCGATTCTTCATAGCTTTCCATAGCATGTTTTTATCAATCTTAACTACCGTAAACGGGTAATCTATTATGGTTGAGACATTGGAGAATCCGGTACCGTAATCATCAACGGAGAAGTTAACTCCCTTTGACATAAGCTTCTCCATGTTGCGGCGTAAATTCTCTTCGGATGCTATTGCGGCAGTCTCCGTAATTTCAAGATTAAACATCTTATAAGGAACTTTATAAGCATCCATTACGTCGATAATCTTATTGGATAAATCCTCCTGCATACACTGAACCGCAGAAAGGTTGATATCGATCTTATCAAGGCCTTTTTCCCACAACTTGTTCTCTGATACAAACCTGCACACTTCGTTAAGTACGATGGAATCGATATCTACTATAAGACCGTTTCTCTCGGCTATAGGTATGAATTCGTCCGGACTTATGAATCCCATCTCTTCATCGACCAATCTTACCAAAGCCTCTGCTCTGGTTGCCCTGCCCTCGTTAACATTAAAAATCGGCTGGTAATATACGATAAACTTCTTTTCTTTTACGGCATTCTTTAATACCTGCGCTATCTGAGTCTCACGATGTCCTTGCTCTAAAATATTGGCATCCGCATAAACAATCGGCTTATGTGTTACGCTTTCCGATTCTCTTAAAGCATAGCTCATCATTTCAATCGCATCATCCAGACAAGCTGCTTTATCCGGATATGAAACCATACACATATATACGTCAAATGTAAGCGGTATTCTGTCGACTTCGAAACTGCGACGGAATCTGTCGATTATCTGCTCGCGTATTTTCGCCCATTCTTCATCCGTATAATCTGCCATTATACATAATATATCATCATCAAGATAATAGAATTTACGGCGATTCACGATTTGAATCATGTAATCTATTACAACCTTCAGCGCTTCTCTTCCCGCATTAATTCCCATTAAATCATTAACGGACTTAATTCCGGCAACTTTAAAGAAAAGCATCTTAAAGCCCCTGTTCTTGGCCACTTCATACTGAAAGGCCTCACGGAAAGCTTTGGTATTATATATATCAAATTCCTTATTTTTATAATCCTGAGGGTTCTCTATCGAGAATATAATAAGCTGACACGCAATTGCTTCGACGAACTGCATAAGAAGTATATTGGGTA
>JAGAAH010000023.1 GCA_017615375.1 Lachnospiraceae bacterium
ACCTAAAGTGCAAAATTGTGTGAAAAGGACCGTCCCTATGTCTAAAAAAATATACTACCGTTATGAATTGTTTCGTGATATTATTATTAGTGGATTATTATGCGTTTTTTTTGAAGGATATATAGATGGCGGAGAAGCACACGGAACATATAGTTAAAGAAGTTTTGCCGGGTTCTATAGCGGAAGAGCTTGAGATAGAACCGATGGATAAGCTTATATCGATTAACGGCAACGAAGTTAAGGATATCTTTGATTATCATTATCTTTGTAATGAAGAGTACTTAACAGTCGTAATCGAGAAGCCTACCGGCGAACAGTGGGAACTTGAGATTGAAAAAGAATATGAGGATGACCTTGGCATCGAGTTCGAGAACGGACTTATGGATGAGTATAGGTCATGCCACAATAAGTGCATTTTCTGCTTCATCGATCAGATGCCGCCGAATATGCGCGACACCCTGTATTTTAAGGATGACGACAGCCGTCTTTCGTTCTTGCAGGGCAATTATATAACGCTTACCAACATGTCCGACGAGGACGTGCAAAGAATTATACGATACAGAATGGAGCCGATTAACATATCGGTTCAGAGTATGAATCCCGAGCTTCGCTGCAAGATGTTAAGTAACCGCTTCGCGGGCGATGCATTGAAGAAGATTGAGACCTTCTATGAAGCGGGAATCATAATGAACGGACAGATAGTGCTTTGCAAGGGCGTTAACGATGGAGATGAGTTAAGATTTTCTTTAGAAAAGCTCTTAAACTATGCTCCCGTTATGCAGTCGGTTTCTGTTGTACCTGTAGGTTTGACGAAATTCCGCGAGGGATTATTCCCGCTTGAGCCGTTCAATAAAGAAGAAGCCAATGAAGTTCTCGATATTATTCATGAATATCAGGATAGAGCTTTTGAAAAGTTCGGAACGCATTTTGTTCAGGCATCGGATGAGTGGTATCTGCTTGCAGAACGTGAACTTCCGGACGAAGAGCGTTATGATGGCTATCTGCAGCTTGAGAATGGCGTCGGAATGCTTAGACTTCTCCGTAACGAATTTATGGAAGCATTGGATAAAGCAAAGGGTCATAATCATAAGCTCTCCGTACTTGCTGCAACGGGTAAGCTTGCGGGACCTACGATTCAGGAACTTGCCGATATGCTTAAGGAGAAATTCCCTAACGTAACGGTCAGAATCAAAGTCATAAGAAATGACTTTTTCGGCGAGCTTATTACGGTTTCGGGCCTTATTACAGGTCAGGACTTGATGGCACAGGTTAAAGAAGATTTACACGAGGATTGTGTGTGCATCCCATCCAATATGCTTAGAATGGGTGAAGATGTATTCCTTGATGATTATACATTGACGGAAGTGGAAGAATCTATCGGAGTTCCGATAAGAGTCACTCCATCCGGCGGTGAAGGTCTATTACGCGCTTTTACCGAGAAAGAATGGAAGAATACAACAAGATAGGATATAGGTGATTATATGAGTAAACCGGTAGTTGCAATTGTCGGACGCCCTAATGTAGGCAAGTCGACATTGTTTAATTCGATAATCGGAGAGAGAGTATCTATAGTTGAGGATACTCCGGGAGTAACAAGAGACAGAATATATGCAGACGTAACATGGCTTAACCACGTATTTACAATGATTGATACGGGCGGTATCGAGCCTGATTCAAAGGATATTATACTAAGTCAGATGCGTGCGCAGGCGGAGATAGCAATCGAAACCGCGGATGTTATAGTTTTCATAACAGATGTAAGACAGGGACTTGTCGACGATGATGCAAAGGTTGCGGATATGCTTAGAAAAAGCAAGAAACCGGTGCTGTTGGTAGTCAATAAGGTCGATGATTTCAAAAAGTTCATGCCGGATGTGTATGAATTCTTTAACTTGGGTATCGGCGATCCGATTCCCGTATCTGCAGCATCACGTCTTGGAATCGGAGATCTTCTTGAAGAGATAGTTAAGAAGTTTCCGGAAGGACTTGAGTCTGAAGAAGATGATGACAGACCGAAGATTGCGGTTGTCGGTAAGCCTAACGTAGGTAAGTCGACACTTATCAATCGCCTTTGCGGAGAAAACCGTGTTATCGTATCGGATATTGCGGGAACAACAAGAGATGCGATTGATACGGAAGTTATACATAATGACAGAGAGTACGTATTTATAGATACCGCAGGTATAAGAAAGAAGAATAAGGTTAAAGAAGACATCGAGAGATACTCGGTTATTCGTGCCGTTGCTGCAATTGAGCGTGCGGATGTCGTATTACTTGTAATAGATGCCGTTGAAGGCGTAACGGAGCAGGATGCCAAGATTATCGGCGTTGCGCATGATAACGGAAAAGGAATTATCGTACTTGTTAATAAGTGGGATGCGAGAGAGAAGGACGATAAGACTATCTACCGTGATACGGAGAAGATTCGTCAGGTGCTTTCTTTTATGTCATATGCAGAGATACTGTTTATCTCGGCCAAGACCGGACAGAGAGTGGATCAGATATTCGATCTTATCGATGTAGTTATCGAGAATAACGCCATGCGTGTCCAGACCGGTGTACTTAACGAGATTATGGCTGAAGCGGTTGCAATGCAGCAGCCTCCGACAGATAAGGGCAAGAGACTTAAGCTTTTCTATATGACGCAGGCCGGAACCAAGCCGCCGACATTCGTCATATTTGTTAATGACAAGAAGCTTATGCACTTTTCTTATCAGAGATATCTCGAGAACAAGATTCGCGAGACATTCGGCTTTAGGGGTACATCGCTTAGATTTATTATAAGAGAGAGGAATGAAGAACAGTAATGTTAGTGGCAAGATTAATAGCGCTCCTTATAGGATATGCATTCGGTCTTTGCGAGACCGGTTATATATACGGCAAGATTCATCATACAGATATAAGACAGCACGGTTCGGGCAATGCGGGCAC
>JAGAAH010000163.1 GCA_017615375.1 Lachnospiraceae bacterium
AACATTTCACGTACCGCATAAGCAACGGATTTAAGCTGTTCCTCCGTATCATCCTTCATTACAAGGTATATTCTTAATGCAATCAAGAATGAAATTACCAATGTAACTATAATTGCAGGTACGACTGCGAGTAAGGTAAGCTTAATCTTAAGTCCAAGTTTCTTCATGACAATAAACCTCCAAAACCATTATTGCTCTCAAACTACCAACAAACACTTATATATGTATGATAGTCCTTATTTGTGAACTTTATATTATTTTTCGACGTTTAATATGCTAAAATTATGCTTTTTTATGCATACATAAGTATCTTTTATTCTGCCCCCACCCTATATAAATTTTGCTTAACGTAAAAAAGAGCCGCCTTTCGGCGACTCTTTCAATACTTATTAAATTATTTCTCGTTCTTCTTAAGTCTTACCTTAGGCTCTCTAGGAAGTCCGAAGAGAGGTACGAATCTGTCAAGACCGGTAAATGTAAGGATAAGAAGTGATGCAACTGCGATTATAGCCATGAAGTTAAACTTAAGGAAGTCAATCTGTGTAAGCTTAACAAGCGGATATACTGCAACAGCTACGCCTACATAGAAGCCAAGGTATACATGCCAAGGAATAAGCTGTGAACCGAATACGCCCATCGCATCTCCGAAGGTTGCATTACGAAGCTTAAGCTTGTACATATCTTCCTCTGTCTCTGCAATAACATTCTCTTCGGTTACCTGCTTAATAACAGGTCCGATTGTAACGATCTGTGCCATTTCATCAGAAAGTGCTGCGTTACCAAGAAGAGAAAGAACTGCGTTCCATCCAAGTAAGTGTCTTACCTTAAACGAAAGCTTTCCGATTACAAAAGCAAGTGGTGCGAAAGCATCCATAAGCTGCATAACTCCGCCGAAAGCTGCTACCCACATCATCATCGGGATTACCCATGCACCTGCATCGGCAAATCCTGCATAGAGATAGTCATTAAGGAATTCGCTAATCGAACCTGCGGTACCTGCAACAAGACCAAGAAGGTAAGAAGATACGATACCGGATACGATACATGCGAATGTATTAAACTTGCAAATTGCAAGAACGATTACGAGAATAAGCGGAATAACCATGTAAATCGGTACTCCCTTATCTACCTGGCTTAAAAGCTCAAGTGCGATAGGCTTTTCTTCCTCAAGGTATGCAATAGCATCTCCCGAAAGGTTCTCATAAAGGTTAAAAGCTCCTGCCTTGGTAGATGATAAACCAAGTGCAATACCTGCGATATAATCAGCTACTGCAGCGAGTATAAGACAAGAAAGTGACCATACACCCTGATGTCTGATACGATCTACTACCTGAACTCCCTGAATACCGGAAGATACGATTGTAGTATCGGAGATAAGACCTATATTATCACCGAAGCAGGCACCACCCGCAATTGCACATACCGTAAGGTAAACATTTCCGCCAACGATATGTGATAACCACAAGAAAATCGGTGCGCATGCTGCGAAAGTTCCCCAAGATGTACCTGTTGCAACAGAAAGAGCTGCAGTACATACAAGACCGATAACAGCAACAGTTCTTGCAGTAACACCAAGCTTAAGTGCTACAGTAACAACTGCTGCACCTACTCCATAACCCATGAAGCAGTTTGCCATTGTATAAGCAAGCATCAAGATAAACAATGCAACCAAAATGTTCTTAACGGACTCTAACGCCGAATTAAGGCAATCGTTCCATTTCTTTTTCTCAGTAAACATAGCTGCCAATACTGCTGCGAAGAAAGCAATCGGTGCTGCAATCAAAGCGTCAATCTTAGCGATCATAAGACCGGCAAGTATGAATACCGGGACGAATTTTAAAAACCCTTTTAAAAACTTCATCCTTTTTAGCTCCTTTTAATAATAATACATAAGGCCGGATTAGACTTCTGTCAAACCCGACCTTACAATTATAACATATTTACTTTGTTCATACTATATTATTTTATTATTTAAAAAATGTTTATTATTCGTTTGATTCGTGCTCATTATCTACTTCTTTATAATCAACATCCATAACATTTCCCGTTTTTACTGCTTCCTTAGCTGCCTTTGCGGCTTCTTTCGCTTCTTTTGCAGCAGCCTTAGCCTCTTTTGCGATATCCTTAGCATCTTCCCTATCTATATGCTTCGATTTATTATATGAAACAAAACTATATTCCGGGAAAACCATTCCAAGTCCTACCGTTAAAATGAATGCTATAAGCATCATCGGCCAGAACTCGATTATCGGAAGTCCTAACGGTTCATCTATAATGCAGTACACAATACCCGCCGGGAAAACAATCTGCCAAGGTTCAAGGTCTGCTATACCACCGATAAAAAGCAATACGCAAACAACAATCGCTACCATTTCCCATCCGCTTAACTGAGTCAATGCTTCAAGTTCGTTTAAAAACGGTACATTAACCTTAAGCTGAGCAAGCAAAATACATACTGCTGCTCCTATAAGCAAAATACCTGCCAGAAATTTACGTCCATATCCGGAATTTCTTCTAACTATTACACTCATAACTTACCTCCCTATACATAGATAACTTCAAGGTGTGAGAATACTCTGTCACCCTCTACAATAATTGTCGGCGCACCTTCTACGTACGGATCCTTAGGTCCCTTGGTAGTAACTCCTCCGCTAAATACCGAGTCACCCTTAACTTCCACATTCCATCCTCTCGGAACATACAACTTAAGTGTCGAGAAAACTATATCTGTCTTAAATACCGCTCTGTTATTATGTAATTGAGCTTTATCAAGATACATGCATACGGATGAGAAAACCATATCACCGTCATATCCCGAAAAATCCTGACTGTCTATATATCTTGCAGCTGATGAGAATACGCAATCATGCTTAATAAAATCGGAAGAATCTCTCATTCCATTCTTTTCCCACGCTTCATCAGAATCATTATCGCCGATTCTCTTAAATGCAAATTCAGATTTAAAATTCGGGAATATCAAATGAAGTCCAAGTACTATTACCGCACATATTAATACCATGGTAAAAGCGCCAATCTTAGGTAATCCCAATGGCTTATCAAGAATGCAATAACATATACCCACTGAAAATACCATTACTGCAAGACTTTTTTCAATAATACCTTTAATGAAACAGAATACGCATCCTATTGCAAGTAACAAATGCCACAATCCCAGATTTTTAAAGAATCCGTCCCCGAATAACGGGATATCAAGTCCAAGCTGTTTAAAAAGAAGTGATATTGCAAATATTATAAGCACTGCTCCCATGAGCGCGGTTGTTTTACCGACTGCTCTGTATTCTCTGTTTTCGCCATTTTCATTTATCGTAACTCTCATCTTATATACCTCCTATTTTCCATTCTCTCCTGTAAGGCCTTAAAATAACTCCTCGATACATATAACTTCTTATATGATCCGGAAAATTCGACCTCACTCGCCCCGGCAAGATTCCTTATCATGGATCTTATATGATGAATATTGATGATCGATGATTTTGATACTCTGACAAAATAACCCGGTAATATTTCTTCGAGTTCATATAATCTATTATGAACCTGGAATACATCATCAACGGTGTGTGCACTCACCTTGTTGCTGTCGGTCTCGAAGAAAATTATTTCGTCAAGTGACAGGTAATACTCTTTTTCATCCTTATAAAAGATTATCCTTTGTCCGGATGACTTAATCTCCTGAATCGATTTCTGTATAGCCGTTATCTCGTCAGTTACGCTTTTACATCGAATTATGACTTCATCTTCCGTAAGATTATCATCAATTTCGATTCGTATCTTCATCGGATCACCTCCTCGATTATTATTAAAACAGAATCAAACCCAAAAATAAATAGCTTTTCGCTAACAGGTAGATATATAACTGTAAGAGGTAAAAAACAAAGCGCATTCGTGATTTTATACGGATGCGCTTATTATACGTTTTATATATTAATTGAGAATTCAAACGAAAGGCGCGGCTGCCCCTTAAACGGAAACTCGTACTTGGTAAGCGCTTTTATAAACACTTCCATAAAACCGTCCTTAAGATTATTCTCTTCCATAGCCTTAAGCTGCTCGATATCATCAAAAAGCACATAGACCATTATCTTCTCGCCGTCTTCAATGTGGCTCTGATATACTATATCAGCAATAGGAGCCTTGGTCTTCTTTGAAAACTCAATTGTCTCCTCTACCGCCTTATTCAATACCTCTTTTGCATCAAGTTCTCTATCGCTCATATCATTCTCCTTACATATTCTGCTTTAACTTAGGATCAACATGTCCGCCAAATTCATCGACATTCTTCTGATATATGAAATATGCGATTATCGAAACGATTACTGCCTCTACAGCAATTACGATTTCAAGCAATACCACATTTGTTACTACGCTCTTCTGATACAATGCAGGCAATAAATCAAAAAGTGCATGCATCATAACGGCTATCGCCACAAACATGTAATTAATTGCCTTATGGCCTTCTTTGACTGCCTGGAATATAACTATCGTAAGTCCAATCTGCAATGCTATAGCTGCAGCTCTCTCAACACCGCTTAAAAGACAGGTTATATTATTTTCATAGAATACCTTCACGCTTTCCTTGAATGCTTCTATGGATGCCGCATCTACGCCCTGTTCAACCAATGCGTTGATATAATTATCCATTCCCATTTTATTGATTCTTGCAGCTACGGCTATATTGCCTGCAAGCGGTAAAGCTCCGACAAACATTGCCTCGGCTACTCCGTAACCCAAACCAAACTGTAATGCGAATCCCGGGCTTGACGGTTCTTTTACCATAAACTTAAGTCCGACGAATTTTGCTGCAGATTCAAATATTGCCGCCGCAAGACAGCCATAGATTACGTAATAAGCCGTACTTGTGCTGACCGGACTGCCCTCGCGGAATACAAGCATATGAAGTCCTCTTTCAAGCACCATTGCAAATAGTATGAAACATATAACTCCCATTAAGATAATTCCCGATTTAACAGGCATTCTCTTACTGATTATTCCCAAAAATACAATCGGTAACCCTATACATAATGCTACCGCTATTCCCATAAATATAAAAGTACTTGCCGGAATTGTTCCCATCATATAACCCTCCATCTTATAAATCCTTAAAATCCGCGCTTTTATATCGCTCTATATACGATTTTAACAAAAAAAATAAGGTACCGCAAGTTTTTGCGATACCTTATTATATAGTTTAGTTAATAGGAATTACATCTGATCCTTGTTAACCTGTCTCTTAACATACTTTGTATGAAGAAGATGATGTGCCTTCTCTCCGCCCGGCTTGCCAAGATACTCATCATAGAGCTTCTTGATCTGTGGGTTATCCTGAGACTTTCTGTTCTTAGCATTCTTATCAATGTTGTAAAGAACTGAAGCTCTCTTAGCACGAACGTCAACAGTATTTCTGATGTAACCAGGAACCTGAGGCTGTCCACCACCATTTACACAACCGCCAGGGCATCCCATGATCTCGATGAACTGATAATCAGCTTCACCTGCTTTAACCTTGTCAAGTAACTCTCTTGCATTTGCAAGACCTGAAGCTACTGCAACCTTAACGTTAAGATCGCCTACCTGGTAAGCTGCTTCCTTGATTCCCTGTGTTCCACGAACATCATTGAAATCAATTGCGCCAAGTTCCTTACCTGTGATAACTTCAACAGCATAACGAAGAGCTGCTTCCATAACACCACCGGTTGCACCGAAGATAACGCCTGCACCTGTGTACTCGCCCATTGGATCGTCAAAGCCTTCATCAGGAAGCTCGTTGAACTTAATACCTGACTGCTTGATCATACGAGCAAGCTCACGTGTTGTAAGTGCAATATCAACATCCGGAACACCATTTGCAGCCTGATCGTCACGATTAATTTCGAACTTCTTAGCTGTACAAGGCATAACGGATACAACTACCATCTTCTCCTTCGGGATGCCAAGCTTCTCTGCAAGATAAGACTTAGCGATAGCACCGAACATCTGCTGAGGTGACTTGCAAGAAGAAAGATTCTCTGTCATATCAGGATAGTAATGCTCGCAGTACTTAACCCAACCAGGTGAACATGATGTGATAAGAGGTAACTTACCACCATTCTTAATTCTCTCGATTAACTCTGTGCCTTCCTCTAAGATTGTAAGGTCAGCTGCAAAGTTGGTATCGAATACCTTATCGAATCCAAGACGACGAAGTGCTGCAACCATCTTGCCTTCTCCGTTGGTTCCGATTTCAGCGCCGAACTCTTCAGCGATAGCTGCTCTAACAGCCGGAGCTGTCTGAACAACTACGAACTTATCAGGATCTGCAATTGCTGCAAAAGCATCCTTTGTGAAGTCCTTCTCATAAATAGCACCTGTAGGACATGCAGCGATACACTGACCACAGCTTACGCAGCTTGTCTCACCAAGTTCCATATCGAAGATCTGTCCAACATATGTGTTGAAACCTCTCTCGTTAGCACCGATAACACCTACACCCTGTGTCTTCTCGCAAGCTGCGATACAACGACGGCAGAGGATACACTTACTGTTATCACGTACCATATGAGCTGCAGAATCATCAATCTCGGATGCAGGCATAGCGCCCTGATAACGAGCTGAATTATCTACACCATAATCCTTGCAAAGTGTCTGTAACTCGCAGTTACCTGAACGTACACAAGCAAGGCAGTCCTGTCTGTGAATTGAAAGAAGTAACTGTAATGTCTTCTTTCTTGATTCCATAACCTTTGGAGTATTGGTAAATACTTCCATACCCTCATTTACAGGGTATACACATGCAGTAACGAGTGTTCTTGCACCCTTTACTTCAACAACGCACATTCTACATGCGCCGATTTCGTTAATATCTTTTAAGAAACATAATGTCGGAATCTCGATATGTGCAAGTCTCGCAGCCTCTAAGATGGTGGAGCCTTCCGGAGCCGACACTTCAACATTATTAATCTTTAATGTAACATTTGCCATTTTCGTTTCCTCCACTTACTTCTTGCTGATTGCGCCAAACTTACAGTTATCCATACATGTACCGCACTTGATACACTTAGCTGTATCAATAACGTGTGGCTCTTTAAGTGTTCCTGTAATAGCGTTAACAGGACAATTTCTAGCACATAATGTACATCCCTTACACTTGGTAGGGTCAATTTCAAAGTTAAGAAGTGCCTTACATACTCCTGCAGGACATCTCTTCTCCTTGATATGTGCTTCGTACTCATGACGGAAATATCTTAATGTGGAAAGAACAGGGTTAGGAGCTGTCTGTCCGAGTCCGCAAAGAGCATTCTCTTTAATGTAGTATGCTAATGACTCGAGCTCATCGAGATCGCTCATCTCGCCCTTGCCTTCTGTGATCTTGTCTAAGATCTCAAGCATTCTCTTGGTACCGACACGGCATGGTGTACACTTACCGCAAGACTCATCTACAGTAAACTGTAAGAAGAACTTAGCGATATCAACCATACAGTTATCTTCATCCATTACGATAAGTCCGCCGGAACCCATCATGGATCCGATAGCAATTAAGTTATCGTAATCAATCGGTACATCAAAGTGCTCTGCAGGGATACATCCGCCGGACGGACCACCTGTCTGAGCTGCCTTAAACTTCTTGCCGTTAGGAACGCCGCCACCGATATCTTCAACAACTGTTCTAAGTGTTGTTCCCATAGGAATCTCAACAAGACCTGTGTTATTAATCTTACCGCCGAGAGCGAATACCTTGGTACCCTTGCTCTTCTCTGTACCCATGGATGCGAACCACTGTGGTCCGTTTAAGATAATCTGTGGAATATTAGCCCATGTCTCAACGTTGTTAAGAATGGTTGGCTTTCCAAATAATCCCTTAACTGCAGGGAATGGTGGTCTTGGACGAGGCTCACCACGATTTCCTTCGATAGAAGTCATAAGAGCTGTCTCTTCACCACATACGAACGCACCTGCACCAAGACGAAGATCGATATCGAAGCAGAAATCTGTTCCGAATACGTTCTTACCAAGCATACCTGCTTCTCTTGCCTGTGCGATAGCTATCTTTAATCTTTCAACTGCGATCGGGTACTCAGCACGTACATAAATGTAACCCTGTGTAGCTCCGATAGCATAACCTGCGATTGACATAGCCTCAAGTACTACGTGTGGATCTCCTTCAAGTACGGAACGATCCATGAATGCACCCGGGTCTCCCTCGTCGGCATTACAGCAAACATACTTCTGTACGTTTCCTCTGTTGCCCGATGCAAACTTCCACTTAAGACCTGTAGGGAATCCTGCACCACCACGGCCTCTAAGACCGGAGTCGATCATAAGCTGGATTACCTCGTCAGGAGTCATCTCTGTCAATACCTTACCTAATGCCTGATATCCGCCTGTACCGATGTACTCGTTGATATCTTCAGGATTGATAACACCACAGTTACGAAGTGCTATACGATGCTGCTTGGTATAGAAATCAGACTCTCTATATGTCTTGGTAACACCGTTATCTGTCTCTCTATAGATAAGACGATCAACCGGCTTACCACCCTTAATATGCTCTTCAACTACTTCATGAACATCTTCAGGCTTAACCTGGGAGTAAAATACTCCATCAGGATATACGACCATGATAGGTCCCATAGCACAAAGACCGTGACAACCTGTCTTAACTACTGCAACTTCGTTGTCAAGGCCGTTTTTCTTTAACTCTTCTTCTAAATTAGCAATTATCTTGCCGCTGTCGGATGATGTACATCCTGTACCGGCACAAACCAATACGTGATAACGATACTTGCCGTCTCCACCCTTATGCTCTGCGAAATGTGTACGGGTTTCGATTCTATCAAGCATGCTCTCACGGACAGTTTTTAACTCTTCTAATGTCTTCATTTTTAACCTCCATAAAAGTTTTCATTTGTACGAATCCTTATCTCACCCTAATACGGGCGCCCCCAATACGTAAACGTCAAAATGTCAAACGTTGACTACAATTAGTTATACTTCTCAAGGATTCCTTTTACCTGATCCACTGTGATACGACCATATACATCGTCGTTAACGAGCATAACCGGTGCAAGACCACAAGCTCCTACACAACGGCAGGTATCCAAAGAAAACTTTCCATCAGGTGTGCATTCGCCATCGCCAATGCCAAGAATCTTCTGAATTTCTTCAAAGACAGGTCCCGAACCCTTAACATAACAAGCTGTTCCGAGACATACTGAAACCTTATAGGTTCCCTTCGGATTAAGATTGAACTGTGCATAGAATGTTGCAACACCGTATACCTTCTCAGCCGGTATACGTAATTCATCAGAAATTATCTTCTGAACTTCATAAGGCAGATAACCATAGATGTCCTGTGCTCTCTGCATGATAGGCATAAGGCAACCAGGTGTATCACGTAATTCTGCGATTACTTCAAGCAGCTGCTTTTCCTGCTCTTTTGTACCCTTAAATGGGACTCCCGCTTTTTTACTCACGTTTGACCTCCTACAATATTTGAAATTAGGCGCACTTGTCCCTATACAAGTGCGTTAATATTGTAACACTTTCCATTCACGAATACAACACATTTATTATAGGTAAATGCATTTTCTTTCAATAGGCAAATATTAATCCGATAAAGGCTTTTTTTACCTTATAATTATATGTTTTTTATTGCAGAGTACCCCAAACGGTGATAAGATAAGACTGATGTGGTTTTAGAAATTGCGAAAGCTTCAATGAAGCGAGGCAATTCGTATAAGTCATAAATGTTAATAATATAAGGGGGCTTTTAAGCTATGATGATGGATGCCATCGTTAAGCCTACCGCAGGTCCGGGTCTTGAGCTTCGTAAAGTTGAGAAGCCAACTCCGGGTCCGGGTGAGGTGCTTATTAAGATTCACAAAACAGCTATTTGTGGTACAGACGTACATATCTACGATTGGAACGACTGGTCCAAGCAGCACATTAAACCGCCTATGACAATAGGTCATGAATATGTTGGTGAGATTGCTGAACTTGGTGCTAATGTTACAGGTTATACCGTAGGACAGCGTGTAACGGGCGAAGGTCACATCACATGTGGTCGTTGCCGCAACTGCCGTTCCGGTAATATCCAGTGGTGCAAGGACACCAACAGTGTAGGTGTAGACAGAAACGGTGCTTTCGCAGAGTACCTTTGCATTCCTGCAACCAACGTGATCGCTATCGATCCTTCTCTTGACGAGAATGTCGTAGCTATGTTTGATGCTGTAGGTAATGCTACTCATACAGCTTTAATGTATAATCTTGTCGGTGAAGACGTACTTATTACAGGTGCCGGTCCAATCGGTATCATCGCCGTTGCAATCGCTAAGTATGCAGGTGCTAAGTCAGTTACAATCACCGATATCAATGATATAAGACTTGAACTCGCCAAGAAGATGGGCGCTGATAAGGTAGTTAATACAATGACTCAGGATCTTCACGCAACAATGAAGGAACTCGGCATTCAGGAAGGCTTCGATGTAGGTCTTGAAATGTCAGGAGCAGGTCCTGCACTTAATCAGATGCTTACCGTTATGAGAAACGGTGGTAAGATAAGCTTACTCGGTCTTGGTAACGCTCCTATCAATGTAGATATGAACCTTATCATTGGTAAGGGTCTTACATTACAGGGTATCTACGGACGTAAGCTCGATAACTGGTATCAGATGTCCGCTATGGTTAAGGGCGGTCTCGATCTTACACCTGCCATTACTCATCACTTCCATTACACAGAGTTCGAGAAGGGCTTTGAGGCAATGCACAGCGGTAAGTCAGGTAAGGTTATTCTTGATTGGACAAAATAGGTAGAGCTTTTACCTAATAATAATATAATTTGGGAGGATTTACTCAAATGAAAACAGCTTATGAAGCTTTTAAAGCAACATTAGATGAAATCAAAGCTTCCGGTACTTATAAGGAAGAGCGTATCATCACAACACCTCAGAAGTCCCGTATCGATACTACGGTTGCCAAGGGTGTAGTTAACATGTGTGCCAACAACTATCTTGGCCTTTCCAACAACCCTCGTCTTATGGAGGCTGCAAAGAAAAGCTATGATAAGTGGGGATTCGGACTTTCTTCAGTTCGTTTCATCTGCGGTACTCAGGAAATCCACAAAGAATTAGAGAGAAAAATTGCTGATTTCGTTGGTATGGAAGATGCAATTCTTTACTCATCCTGCTTCGATGCTAACGGCGGTCTTTTCGAGACCCTCCTTACAGCAGAAGACGCAATTATCTCTGACGAATTAAACCATGCATCAATTATCGACGGTGTTCGTCTTTGCAAGGCTCAGAGATATCGTTATAAGAACAACAACATGGAAGACTTGGAAGTTCAGTTAAAGGATGCACGTGCTAAGGGCTGCAAGAAGATTATGATTGCAACCGACGGTGTATTCTCAATGGACGGATATATCGCTAACCTTAAGGGTATCTGCGATCTCGCTGATAAGTATGATGCTCTTGTAATGGTTGATGATTCTCATGCAGTAGGTTTCATGGGCGAGCATGGCCGTGGAACTGCAGAGTACTGTGGTGTTATGGGACGTGTAGACGTTATCACAGGTACATTCGGTAAGGCAATGGGAGGAGCTTCCGGCGGATATACAGCTGCTCGTAAGGAGATTATCGACATCCTTCGTCAGAGAAGCCGTCCATACCTCTTCTCCAACTCTCTTGCTCCTGCAATCTGCGCAGCTACAATTGAGACAATCGACATGTTAAACGAGTCAACCGCTCTTCGTGACAAGGTTCACGAGAACGCTCAGTACTTCCGTAAGGAAATGGAGAAGCACGGCTTCGATATGCTTCCTGGTGAGCATCCAATCGTTCCTGTTATGCTCTACGATCCTGTAGTTGCTAACAAGTTCGCTAACAGAATGCTTGAGAAGGGCGTATACGTAGTAGGCTTCTGCTATCCGGTAGTTCCTAAGGGACGTGACCGTGTTCGTACACAGATTTCTGCAGGTCATACCAAGGAAGATCTTGATTTCGCAGTAAAGTGCTTCGCAGAAGTAAAGGAAGAAATGGCTGACGAATTAGCAAAGGCTGCAGCTAACAAATAATTCAATTAAGTCAATACAAATAAACAAAAAAGGAATAGCCAATGGCTATTCCTTTTTTTATTCTTACTATCCTTTATTAATTGTCGGTTTGAATTCTATACTTATTTGCATACCAAGCCCTTCTGCCAATCGCTTGACCATTGATAAGCTCGGATTACGTGTCCCATTTTCAATGCGACTTATATCAGCTTGCGTTATT
>JAGAAH010000164.1 GCA_017615375.1 Lachnospiraceae bacterium
GTACACTAAGACGAAGACAATATTAATAGCGGAAGTAAAACTTACGTACAATTTGCGAGTTCCCATACTTGGAAGTACTGTTACTAAGAAAACCGAAGCTGTTACATGTTAGGAGGTTTATGGAACTGCTGGTTAGGGAATATGGTATGGCAATGCTTTGCCTTGCGATATCACTTATGCTGATAAAGATAATCAATATGATAACGATTCAAATATGAAAGGCGATATATGAGAGAGATAGTAAACGAATACGGGATGCTGTTGCTTGCTACGGTTAGAGGGGTCATGACTGTGACGATTAACATGATGATCTTTTTCGGACCGCTTAAAGAAGAATTGATGATGGTGGTGTCGGCACTATGAAAGAAGCGGTACGTATAATTCTTGGCGGAGCTTTGAGTATCGTAATTGCAGGCACTTTTCTGAAAATTGCAGTCAATTATGATGCAAGTGTCGTTAATAAAATAGGAGAATCCGGAAAGACAAGATTGGAAAACAGTATGGAGACTACGGTTTATCCTTATATTAAAGTCGTGAATCCGGCAGAGAATATCGAAGTGCATTTCGGTAATACTCTTCTTTATGCCGAGTGCGAATATTCGCTGCATGGGATAATATATGCCACGACGGTTAACGGCGAATACCTTAATATAGAATTTACCGGAGTGTATAACGAGAAGACGCATGAAAGTGTAGCTTTTAATCCGGAAAACGGATATATAACATTTGTAAGACCCGGAATATATAATGTGAAAATGATTGTTCACGAAGAAGAGTTCGAGATGAGAATTCCGGTTGCAAAGAGGTGGTCAAAGTGAGAACTGCCTGCTATGGCATATCGTCATTTTTGCTGGTTGTGGTTTTACTAAGGCTTATTCTTGTAATCGGTATTCCATACGTTAAGCAATCAGAGCTTTTTTATGCAAGCGAACTGTCCGTTAAAAAGTCTTTTACAGAGATGCTTGATGAGAAGGCTATAAATGCGAAGAATCAAATTTTAATAAATACCGGTAAAATTTTAGGAGTTATTAACGATGTGATTGTGGATAATGTGGATTATGATATTCAAACAGGAAAATTGACCGCCGAGATTCGACTTAAATATGTCTTGCCTGACGGACGGGTAAAATATGCAAAGGTAAGGAGGACTGTTATGATAAATGGATAGAGAAAGAATGCTTTTTCGAAGAAATGTGTTTGGATTATTCCTTGCACTTATTATATGTATATATACATGCATCTCTGAAAGAGCCATTGCTTCGACGAATGTAAATGGCACGAAAGATGCGGTGAAATATCGCCAGGTTGTGAAGTGGACCAATTATATTACAGATGTAACGGTGAGAGGCCCTGAAAGAGAGTTTTACGAGGTAAGCGGTGAAAAGGAATTTTACATTGCGGAAGGAGAAGTATTTACGTACGTATTTCCTTCGGGAAAAGATAGTGACGGATGTATGGTAACGGAAGGTGCGTATCTTAACGGTGTAAGGCTCCTTAATCTTAAAAGCGTATCATATACTGTGCATGGAGAAAATGAAATATATTATTATACGTATAATGATTACAATAAGTTTTCGATAGATTATGTTGATGCTAATAATCATACATTAGCTAAAGACCCGGTTGTGTCCAAGAAAGGAAAACCGATAAGGTGGGAGATTAATTTCAACAGAGTACCGGGGTATAAGGTTAAAGAAATCAAATACTGGAGATATCCTCAACCCTTGCAGGAAGTTATATATACGGAATATTTAGGCAGTTATCATATGCGAGTCGTCATGGAAAAGATCGAAGATGTGGATAAGATACCGCCGGATATCTATGCGGGAGATATTTATTTTCCGTTAAAAGCGGCGAATCGGGGAAAGCTTTCTTATGATTACTTATTGGAACATTTTTCTGTGAATGACGATGTAGATGGTGAACTTACTCCTGTTGAAGCAGGTTCCGTTAACGGGTATTATATGGAAGGGTATGATGCGGCATTACTTAGTAATGCTACGGGAGATGCGATTATGCGTTTAAAGATAATCGCATTCGATAAGGCAGGGAACAGAAGCGAGCTTAATATTAATTGTTACATAATTGATACGAAATCGTGTCATACGGGTGATGGTAAGAAAAAAAGGCTAAGATTCGCCAACGGATGACAATTTCGGTAAAACAACAGGCATTCGGTGTGCAGTCCGAATGCCTTTATTTAAAGTGTAAAAGCGAGTAAAAATATAAAAAAGTGGAGGAACTTTATCTACCTTAGTAGATAAAGTATGAAAAAGATATTATTATGGTACAAATAGCTTGTGAAAACAAAGTGGAGCAAATGTTACGGAAAGTTTAAACAAATATTAAAACTTTATGAAATTGTCAATTTATGCGACTATGGTATAATAAGCGGTGGGGATATTTTAGATAAGGAGAAATGTATTTATGTACGATTGTATAATTGTTGGAGCCGGTATAGCAGGTTCTGTCGTTGCAAGAAGTCTTGCCGAAAAGGGGAAGAAAGTTCTTGTGATAGAGAAGCGGAACCA
>JAGAAH010000165.1 GCA_017615375.1 Lachnospiraceae bacterium
CGGACGTATGTGAAAACGGAAAACTGACCGTTTCGGACTATATAAGGGTCAAACGTATGATTGCGGGATGACATTCGTTATACGGATCGAAAAAACGAAAATGAGTTGACAAAAATCGTCGGCATTTTGTATGTGGATACAAAATGCCGACGGCTTTTTATTCATTCGGTATCATCGTCTTCAGTTTCTTTGTTGCATTGATTCTTAATCAGGAGTTTAGAGGTCGTGCTCTTGTAAGAGCCGTGTTCTTCCTTCCGGTTATTATTTCATCAGGTGTTATTTTGGGACTCGAAGAAAATAACTCCCTTATGGCTACTATTGCGACAACAGTTGATGCTTCAGTATCTAACATTGATATTACCGCAAGCTTACAGGATGTATTGAGAACTGCAGGTGTCGGTGTCAGAGCATATGAGTGGGTATTTGAAATAATTGCCAATATCTATGATATTGCCATTGCATCAGGTATTCAGATTATCATCTTCCTGTCAGGACTTCAGACAATCTCAAGCAGTATGTATGAGGCTGCTGATATTGAGGGATGTACTAAGTGGGAGAGCCTTTGGAAGATTACATTTCCCATGATCAGTTCAATCTTCTTAGTAAACTGGATTTATACCGTTGTTGACTATAGTATGAGATCTGACAATGACGTTATGGATAAGATACAGACGATACTTACCGTTCAGCTTAACTATGGTTTGTCTTCGGCGATGGCCTGGGCATACTTCGTAATAGTTACGGCATTTATAGGAATTACATCCTTCTTCATTTCTAAGGGGGTTTACTACTATGACTAAAAAAGTAAAAGTTCAAAAATACAGTACCTACTGGGACAGAAATAAAAAGTCCGGCGGATACCTCTTTAGAAAAGATGTTACAAATGTACTGGTGAAGTTTTGCAGATTTGTTCTTTTGTTCGGACTTTGCTTCCTGATTCTTATTCCTTTGTTTAATAAGATTTCGGTAAGCTTCATGAAGCAGGAAGATTTATACAATCCTATAGTTGTATCGGTTCCCCTTCATTTTACCGGTGAGAACTATCAGCTTGCAGCCAAAATCATGAAATATGGTGTAGGTCTTAAGAACTCAATCATATTCTCATTGGCACTTTCGGTTATACAGACTGCAATGTGTACAATAGTTGGTTACGGATTTGCACGATTTAAATTCCCGCTTAAGAAGATGTGGTTTGCATTCGTACTTGCGATGATTATCATTCCTCCGCAGGCATTTTCAAGCTCACTTTATCTTCACTTTAACATGTGGGATTTCCTTGGTATCGTTAAACTTATCAAGGGACAGGGTATTAACCTTCGCGGTAGCGCCATTCCTTATTTCATGATGAGTTTCACTTGCTGTGGACTTAAGAACGGCTTATATATTTACCTTGTAAGACAGTTCTTCAGAAATATTCCTATCGACCTTGAAGAGGCTGCTTATGTAGACGGTTGCGGTATGATGAAGACCTTCGTACGTATCATGCTTCCCGAAGCTAAGCCTATTATTACATCATGCTTCCTTTTCTCACTTGTATGGCAGTGGACAGACGGTTTCTACTCCAAGCTTTTCCTTGGTAACAATATCTTGGTAAGTACAGAATTATCAAGACTTGTGGATAGCTTGGGTGTATACGTAGCCAGAGAGATGGGCGGCGGTGCCAATGCACAGGTCGGTGTATCAACTCAGTACTCCAACGCTATACTTGCAACAGGTACTTTGATGATTGTTTTCCCTATACTTGTGGTATATCTCTTCGCACAGAGAGCGTTCGTAGAAAGTATCTCAAGTACAGGTATAAAAATGTAACAAAAAAATCGTTTTTTGGCTTCCATATTTATCCAGTATGTAGTAAAATGATTAGGTAATCGTTTAAGTTTGTATGTATTATGCATTGACGTTGACACTCCCGGAAGAGTTTAATTGTCAACATTGATGCTATAGTATATAGATAATAGGAGGAAAAATACTATGAGAAAGCCTATGGCAAAGAAGGTTTTAGCAGCTTCTATGGCAGCCGCTATGACCATGAGCTTTGCAGCTTGTGAAAAGGCACCCGCTTCTGTTTCCGAGTCTGCAGCACCCGCTTCAACCGAGCCTGAAGTATCAGCATCCGTTGAAGAAGAAGTTAGCCCTTATACCGTATTAAAGGACGCTAACGGCAACACCTACGATCTTGGCGGTGTTGAAATTATTATTCGTGACTGGTTCTCCAATGCAGAGAGACAGGAAGCTAAGACTGAGTACGAAGAAGCTCAGTACGCTTACCAGGATTGGATCCAGGAAACTTACAACTTCAAAATTCACGCAGAAACCATCGGTGACTGGGGAACAGTAGCTCAGGACTTCGTTGATTACGCTACAGCAGGCGGCGACGACAAGAACTACGTATTCACCCTTCACTCAGGTGATGGCACACTTCTTTCCGCAATCGACAATGGTCTTGTTTATGACCTTTCTACTCTTGATTGCCTTGACTTCTCTGAAGCAAAGTGGGCTAACGGTGTTCACAAACTTTATACCGTTAACGGCGGTATCTATGCATTCCGTGCAGGTTATGCAGAGCCCAGAACCGGTTTATACTTCAACAAGAAGATCTTAAGAGAAGCCGGTGTTGATCCCGATTCTATTTACGATATGCAGAAGAATGATACCTGGACATGGGCAGCATTCGAAGAGATTCTTGAAAAAGTTCAGCGCGATACCGATAACG
>JAGAAH010000166.1 GCA_017615375.1 Lachnospiraceae bacterium
AGGGTCGGTCACATAGTATATAGTGGTCTTTTCAGGCTCTTTGTCTTCCGAAGCCTTATCTTCGGTCTTTACTTCTTCTGCTGTGTCAGCGTTTTTATCCTTATCTTCCTGAACCATCAATTCAGGTAAAGTAATATACTTATCATCAAGGTCCTTAAAGAGAATGAAATCATTCATTCTGTCGCAGAACTTCTCGTCCTTTAAGCATCCGTACTTAATGAACGGGCTTATATCGTCCCAGAACTTCTCGTAATTCTCCTTGTCGGTCTTGCACATGCCCGATAATTTATCGGCAACCTTCTTCGAGATGTACTCAGAAATCTTATTAACGAATCCGTCATTCTGCAATGCCGAACGGGATACGTTAAGAGGAAGGTCCGGACAATCGATTACTCCCTTAAGAAGCATCAGGAATTCAGGAATAACTTCCTTGATATTATCTGCGATAAATACCTGATTGTTGTATAACTTGATTGTTCCTTCAATCGAATCATATTCCGTATTAATCTTTGGAAAATACAAGATTCCTTTAAGATTAAACGGATAATCCATATTAAGATGAATCCAGAATAAAGGCTCCTTATAATCAAGAAATACCTTACGATAGAATTCCTTATACTGCTCATCCGTACACTCTGCAGGATTAAGCGTCCACAAAGGATTGGTATCGTTAATAGGCGTAGGCTCTTCAACGACTATATTGCCGTCCTTATCCTTCTTCGGTTCTTTATTGGGATTGGTAAGATAGATTTCTGTCGGCATAAAAGCGCAATACTTGTTAAGTACCTCACGCACTTTGTATTCATTGGCATATGCCAGACAGTCCTCATTAATGTGTAATGTAATTTTAGTACCTACTTCTTTTCTGTCACCTTCATCCATGTCAAATTCGGTACCGCCGTCGCACTCCCAATGTACGGGAGTTGCATCATTCTTGTATGAAAGTGTATCAATGGTTACCTTATCGGAAACCATAAATGCCGAATAAAAACCAAGTCCGAAATGACCGATTATCTGGTCATCGTTAGTCTTATCCTTGTATTTGTTAAGAAAATCAGTCGCTCCTGAAAAAGCGATTCGATTGATGTATTCATCAACTTCATCCGCGGTCATTCCAAGGCCGTTATCGGTAAATGTAAGGGTTTTATCCTTATCATTTGCTATTACATCAATCTTCGGTTTGTAATCCTTCGGAAGTTCGTATTCCCCCATCATGTCTAATTTCTTGAGCTTGGTAATTGCATCGCATCCATTGGATACGAGCTCACGAACGAAAATATCCTGATCCGAATATAACCACTTCTTAATGATCGGGAATATATTTTCGCTGTCAATTGACAGACTTCCCTGTCGTTTCATTACTATCATTTCCTTTCTATAAAACCATTATTTCTATCCGAATTGCGGGCACTTCTATACTGCAAGCTCTTCTTCTGCTTACATGATATATACCTGCTCAGCAAATTACGGTCACCCGCGGTAAGACGGCAGCCTATTATCTTTCTGTTACCATCAAGCGGCTGCTCGCGCACTATAAAAGCGTCAAGATCGAATTTGACGAACTGCGAATCAAGCTTGTCAAACGTTATCGTATCCGAATACTGTATATTAACGTTATCTCCTACCTTACCCGAAAAGCTGTTAGGTACAACCAAACCGATTCCGCTTATGCTTACATCCTTAACAAGCGTGTTAAATTTGCTTCCTTCTCTTGAGATTCTTGTCGTACCGTTAATTCCGACAACTGCTCTGAATGAACCTCGTCTCTCATACTTGGCACCCATACCTACGGTATAAGCAACAAGCGCATTACCCGATTCCGGGAAAGATACCCTTGCAAGATTAATGTTATTCCATCTGTATGGTCTGCTGTCGATAATTCCGAGAATCGAGCATACAATGCCCGGAACCGCAAAGCTTACCATTCGTCCTTTAATCATTACAGGCTCAACAACGCAGAAATCTGCAGTTCTGCCTATCTTCTGCCTTAAAAGCGCTTCTTCTTCTTTTGTTATCCTCTTGACGCGTTGCTTGAATTTTATGCTTTTACCCTTTTGTTCGGCATAAATCGTCGCCATCGTTCCCTTTTCCAATTGTAATAACTGCATACATAACCCTCTTCATTTACGGCTCTAACCGCTATACCGCATATTTTGCGAAATACTTCTTAAACACATCAAAAAAGTTCGAAGTCTCACATTGTAAGCCATCATCTATTGTAAGCTCATTAAGTAATGACTCATTATATGTTGAATTCATACTGCTTACCGCATCTTCATATACATCGTCAAAAGCTGCCTTTGCTCGCTCCTTTACGATTGTAAGCTTATTCTCTTCGGTAAGCTCTCTGTCTATCTTGCTTATAACATGAAAGAACATATACTTATCGTTATCCTTGATACATCCCGATACAGCATCGTCATCAAGTGTAGCTAATGCCGCATATACGACATCGCTCATCTTCTGTCGATAAAGTCTATACTCTCTCGAATTAACTTCACTGTATACATTGGCAATCTCGGTAAAATCCGCACCATTACCAAGCTTCTCCGCAATCTTGTCGGCAGCGGTCTGTGTACTTACCACAATCTGCTGTACTATCATTACTCTTGCATCATCATCGCTTACTTCCGCATTAACTCCGCCTGATAATGCCGCATAAAGCTTGGCTGCAAGCGCATAGTCCTTATATAATGATGCAACGCCATCCTTTGATATGCCTATGTATTCTTTGTCCTGCTTACTAAGTCCGCTGTAATATACATCTGCAGCTTTCTCGGCAGCTTTAACTTCATCATCCGTAAGTTCAATTCCTTGCTCATCCGCAAGTATAACCATTGTCTTCATCTTGGCAAGTTCAAAAAGAACCGTCTTACGAATATGCTGTTCAAAGTCCCCATCAGACTCTGCTTCCCCGACTATCTCATCTCCCAAAGCATTAATGTACAGATTCCTGTAATTGATAAATACAAGCTTGGCCTCACTAAGGCTAACCGTCTCTCTGTCAATCTTCAGAAGTGTGGTATCGTTAAGCTTTGTCTCCCAGGCAACCTCCACTTTCTTACCGCCGCATCCTGCAATCGTCAATAAGCACAATGTAATTGCAAGAATAAGCGCCGTTACCCTCTTAAACTTCATTAATCTAACCCTCTACAACCAGATACTTTCCGCTCTTTAACTTAAAAACTTCCGCTTCCGAGCATAATTCCTCATCCGAAAGTCCGTATGCATCCATTCCCGCATCAATCAAATAATCACGAACTTCCTCTATGGTATCAAGCTTAACGGCCATGACATCATCAAGAAATTCGTCCGCATCTTCAAATGTATCATACTCTTTTCTTCCAATGAGCTTCTCCTGATTATCTATAAATGCCTGTAAGCATTCTTCATCATAGCGGTACATATCATACACCTCTTACGTCATTAATCAACTTATACACATCGTAGATTGGAAGACCGACTATCGTTGAATAATTGCCTTCTATTCTCTCCACGTGCTTTGCAAACTTACCTTGAATTGCGTAAGAACCCGCCTTATCCGTACATTCATCGGTATCGATATAATCGTTAATCTCTTGATCCGTAAGCTCGGCAACTACTACTCCGGATCTTACGTAAATACTCCTTCTGTTAACAATCCTACCGTCTACCGCTCTTATCAAAGCCACTCCGGTATATACATAATGTCGCCTTCCGGCCAAGGCTCTCAACGTCTTAAACGCATCATCTCTGTCCTTAGGCTTACCGAGAATATTATCCAATAAAGATACAATTGTATCCGCACCGATTATGATAACTTCACCTTTCATGTATTTTCCGTTTTCGTACGGTGTCTCCGCATCAAGGATTTTCTTTGCAACGTCGTTTGCTTTAAGTGCTGCCAGTTCCTGTGCATAATAAGCAGGTCTTTTGTATGATGCCTCTTCCGTCGCATCTGACGGGATAATATCAAACTTATATCCTGCCTCTTTCAAAATTTCTCTGCGTCGCGGTGAAGCTGACGCCAAAACAAGTTTAAAATTCTGCATACTACCACCCATAATCATTTGTATTAATTATACCCATTAACAAGCTATAAATCAATAATTTTGGTTAATGCAAACGAGTAAATCCTGTAATTCTTGACAGGTTTTCCATATGCTTTGCTTAAAGCGATACCGTACAATTCCATCTGTTTTGCGTATCTTTTGATAAGTTCGTCCGGTGTGTTTACTCTGTCAGTCTTATAATCAAGCAAAATAAGACCGTCCTCGTCTTCGACGAAAAGATCGATAATTCCCTGTACCAGAATCTCTTCATCGGAGTCGCTGTCTATTCCCGCTTCATGTGGCATTATACTCATCACAAACGGCTGCTCCTTGTGAAGTCGTCCTTCTTTTGCCGCAATGTTTAATATCTCCACAAAATCATTTTGCAGTAAAAGCGCAACCTTTTCGGGGTTCACAAGCTTCGCATCTTCTTCCCCTATTAATCCCGTTTGCGTCATTTCGGCAATAGCCTTACGCACTTTACTCGCATCGGCATTAACAAGCGAATCGTCCTCAAAAGGAAGAAGTTCCATTACTCTATGTACCGCGGTACCTCTTAATGCGCCCTTATTCTCTTCGCTTTTACCGCCCATAAATTCCGGAATTATCGAATCATCATTCTCTTCTTTAAGGAAATCAGGCCTATATGCCTCATCTTCTTTTTCGAATTCTTCGTCCATGAATCTGTGCTTAATCTCGGAAACCGACATTTTATTCTTAATTCCGAGAGCTTCCAAATGATGATACGGTATATTATACGTATCTTCCAGCGCTTTTATCGAAGATTCCGATGTGTTATCAATTATCGAATTAATAACGGTTTCTATTCTTTCTTCAGCTTGTACGTTAAGCTCTCCTTCTTCCGTTACATTCGGATTATCGCTTATAATTTCCTCAATCGTATAATAATCAAGTATTGCTTTCCCGGCATCCGCCAAACCGATTGTTACAGGTAAAATATACTCAAGATACGTCGTAGCCTTAATCTTGGCCAAATGGCTCATTTTTCCTTCCTCGTTTAATTTAGAGGACGCACCTTCCATATGCTTCTCATAATCTTTATCAAGTCCCGTTATGATAAGCTTCTCTTTAGCTCTGGTTAATGCAACGTATAATACTCGTAATTCTTCCGCGTGATCGTCAAAATCCTTGAAGTAATTGATGCATTTATATGCGTAAGAAGTCTTTCTGGTTCGCTTCTTACCATCGTACTTGTATAATCCTATTCCATTATCAATATCAACCTGTATAAGCGGCTTTTTATTAGATCCGCCAAAGTTGCTCCCCGTACGCGCAATTATAACTACCGGGAATTCCAGTCCCTTAGACTTATGCATAGTCATAAGCGTTACGACATTACCCGCATCGGTGCTTTGTGCTTTTTGCGTATCCACTTCATATTTTTTCATCTTCTCGATATAGCGAATAAACTGCGACAATCCCGTATAACTCGTAGTTTCGAAACTCTTTGCCTTCTCGATAAGCATAATTAAGTTTCTTCGTCTAAGCTCGCCGCCTTCCATGAACATAACGTAGCTCTCGTAATCGGTTAATTCGTATATCTTACGAATCATCTCATGCACATTCATAAAAGATGCATATTTCTTAAGTTTATTGACAAGCTCCCTGTACTTAACAAGTCTCTCCTTAAGATATTCCGAATCACCGGCTTTAATATATTCTTTTATCTTGTCATCAAAGCTCTTCCCCGGCATTATCTTGATATTTACAAGTTCCGCATGTTCAATGCCTATAATAGGAGAGGTAAGTACGGTAACTATCTCTATATCGCGCTTTGAATTATCAATAACCGAAAGAAGACTTAAGATTGTATTAACTTCAAGTGTCTCAAAATATCCCGTACCCTGCTGTGAAGCTGCAGGAATTCCGAGATAGTTTAAGCCCTCAACCATACTGTCGCTCTCGGTTCCTTTTCTTGTTAAGATTACGATATCGCTGTATTTTAACGGACGCATCTCTCCCGTTTTTGAATCTTTTACCTTATGCTCTTTCATAAGGCGCTTGATTCTTGTTGCGATTGCCGAAAGTTCAAGCATAATCCGGTCGTTTTCTCCCGTGCTGTCCTCAACTATTATTACTTCCGGTCTATTGTCGTATAAACTGTCGTCAAAGCTTGCTTTTGCAACAAGTTTTGCATCATTGTCATATTCAATTCCACCGAGGTCCTTATGCATTACGGATTCAAATATCGCATTGGCATAATCGGTAACTTCGGACCTGCTTCGGAAATTTGCTGTAAGCAGTAGCTTTCTTTCTTTTGCGTTCTTTTCCCGGCTATATCTATCAAACTTATCGATAAAAAGCTTCGGAACTGCTTGTCTGAATCTATATATACTCTGCTTAACATCACCCACCATAAAAAGGTCGGAGTACTCGCAACTAGGATCTGCAAGTGCACTTAAGATTGCTTCCTGAATATAGTTTGAATCCTGATATTCATCTATCATTATTTCTTTAAAATGCCTGCCATATTCCTTTGCAACATCAGACACTTTTCCGTTTTCATCGTATATAATCTCAAGCGAATAATGAGAAAGATCTGCAAATGACATGACGTTACGCTTAATCTTTTCTTTCGCCAAAGCTTCTATATAGCGCTTAGTTATATCGACAAGAACCTTTACATAAGGCGCAAGCGAAAAGTGCTCCTGCAAAATCGTCGCTTCGTCCTCACCGAAAAGTACAGATAATTCACCAATTCCTTTATATGCTGCGGCCCTCATATCTTTTGCCTTATCTTTAATTTCTGCAAGTTCAGGCGAAGGTTTATAGAATCGAGGTGCATTCGGCTTTCTTAAGCCGCGAATTCTGTTAACACAATCCGTGTACGACGATGCCCCCTCAAGATTCTTGATATCCTGAAGGGCATCCTCATAATTATCTATTCCTTTTTCAAGTCCCGGCGTACTCTTAATAAGTTCGGTTGCTTCTTCAATTAACGCAATCGAATCTTCAACAATCGAATCATATTCGGATTTTGCCTTTTCGTAAAAAGGAAGGCCTTCCACACGCTTAATCTTATCCGAAGAATAACTACATAACCACGAATCCAGTGTTTTCATAGGATTGGGACTGCTTATGGCCTGCCTATAGAGCATAGTTATAATGTCAACAATCTTTGCATCGTCTCTTTCGGTTGCATAATCTTCAAGAAATGACATAAATACAGGATCCGCGACCTCGTAGAATTCATTCATCGTCGCATCCAATATGTCATTTTCAAGAAGCTTTGCCTCTCCCGGATCTAATATTCTAAAGTTAGGCTCATACGGCAAAAGATAAAAGTGCTCTCTTAAAAAGCGATTGCAGAATCCATCTATTGTCGTAATCATCGCATTTTCGATAAGTCCGCTCTGTCTTGCTATATGCGGATTATCTTCATTCTTTTCGATTAGCTCATCAAGTGCCTTCTCTATACGTTCTTTCATCTCTGCTGCGGCAGCATTGGTAAAAGTTACGACTATAAGCTCATCTATATCGATAGGATTAACGGGATCTGTTATAAGTCCCATTATTCTGTCTACCAATACCGATGTCTTGCCGGAACCTGCGGCAGCGCTTACAAGACAGTTGGATTTACGAGCATCTATGACGTCCTGCTGTTCGGGCGTTGGTATATACTTACCCATTAATTCTCTCCTCCTGTCTTTTTCTTCATTTCTTCCAAAATCTCATCGGCACTCATATTTGTAGTATGCTTACCTCTGCATGCACTTAGCGAAGTATCAAAACCGCAGACAGCACCAAAAGCACAATATTTGCAACTATCGTTTTCACCTTCGATATAAGGCTCCGTCTTAATAATTCCGTCTGCAATGCCGTTTCCTATGTCCTCACGCTTCTTCTCTACATATTTCTTGATAACATCAAGCTCTTCTCCCGATAATTTACGTGACTTATCCTTTGTACCGATTTTATTATCCGAATCCGAAGGACCAACGCCCGTAAGCAGCAATTCGTCATCTATCTTGGCAGCTATCTCATCATCGGCTAATGCCTTCTTATCAAGATCGATAACAGGATTAAGTAATGGGTAATAATATGCCCCATCACTCACAATTAACTTATCTTTATTCTCTGCACGAAGTACCTGCTCAGCTCCGTCCAGATACGTTACAAGCTGTATCGTAAGACCTTCATATACCTTTTGCAAATCAAACTCATGCAGAGAGCTTTTATAATCAATTACTCTGTAGCTTATGGTATCATTACTTTCCTTGGTATCAAGTCTGTCTATCTTTCCCGTAAATACCATCGAGTAACCGTTGTTAAGCGCTATATTCTCACTTCCATCCTTACTTAACGTGAACTTGCATTCGTTCTTCTTCGGAGTATAACCGGACTGAATCGCATTATTCTTAAGTTGCTCCGTAGTTCTTAAAAGTATCTTTCGCACGGTGTTGACAAGATATTCCTTACGTTTGCTTTCCTTTAATTCCGCATCGTTAATATTCTTAAGTGCCTCATCAATTGCTTTATTTATAAGATTCTCGCGCTCTTCATCCGTAATATCCGTGTAAGTTCTGTCTATTCCGGCAATAAGTCTGCCATAGGTTTCCATCGCATCATGCGCAACCTGTCCCCGCTTCATGTTGTCAAAATCGCCGGTCTCGCGCTCGCCAAGTCCCAGTCCGTAGCTTAAATACTGCCTCATCGGGCAACTTGCAAAAGCCTCGAATCTCGATATGCTTCCTCTTATTTCCTTGCCGTATGCCTTGTCAACCTCATCCTTACTAAGATTTCGATAATTCTTTGCAAAATCCGGCGCTTTTACAATCTTCATAAGGATATTCTTAAATAACGTATTCCTTGAAAGGTACGCGATACACGCTCTGTCTCCATCATTAAGCTCATCGCCCTTACAAAGCTTATCTAAAACTCTTCCAAAGTCAAACTCCGGACTTACGCTAATCTCACTATCCTCGCAAATAAGCTTCTCCGCTCCGTACATCTTCTCAAGCTTACGTATAAGATATGCCGGCTCCATAACCGCACCGCTCATATCAATTGCGGAATATGTAATGTACAATCTGTCCTTAGGCTTAGTCATCATCATATAGAGATAGAATTGCTGTATAAAAGCTCTGTCACGTACAGACGGTGCCATCACTATGTCGTGTTCTTTCAATCTCTCGCGGTCGTTACTCGATAAGCATATCGAACCCTGACTTACACGCGGAATAACACCCATATTGACTCCCGTAAATATGAGCGTACTTATATTCTCTATTCTTGTTCTTTCGATATCACCTATAATTACGGAATCACGGCCGACCGGAATTGTCGCAACCTTAAGATGGTCGATCCCCGCATTTAATATAAGTGCGTAATCTTCAAACGATATCTCGCTTTCACCGAGTAACGATACGTACTTATCCAGAAGTCCCATGAAGATTCCATAGATTTGCTCGGTTTCTTTAATCTTCTTATTATCGTCGGAATCATTCTCGTCAAAGCCTGACTTTAACGTCTTTAGCTTTTCTTCGGAACGGTTTTCTTTTATAATCTCATATAAAGCCACCGTATAATCCTTGACTGTGACCTGCTTCATATGTGCCAATCGTCTCAATCCCATAAGCGATTGAATCAAGCTATTTCTCGATGCATTAATCTTATCAAGCTCTTCGTCGGTCATATTCGGATATCTATCCTTAAACTCCTCCGATAAAGCCTTAAAGCCACGCTTTCTAAATGCAAGGCAGTAATTCTCGAGATTATCTATATCGTCTTCATCAATATCCGTAAATCCCGTCTTAAGATATGCAAATACAGACTCAAACGAAAAATCTTCATCAATCACCGCAAGAAGATTCTTAAT
>JAGAAH010000167.1 GCA_017615375.1 Lachnospiraceae bacterium
CGTCCTCTCATATATGCAAGAGGTGCCACTTCTATAAGGCCTTTTTCCATGTTCTTCATGAAACTGTCTGCCCCCATTATCTGATAAAGTGCATCATATAAAGGTCTTAAATATGGATCTACTTTACTCTGCAAATCTCCCGGTAAGAATCCCAGCTTCTCTCCCGCTTCGATTGCAGGTCTCGTAAGAATAATCTTGCTTACCTCTTCATTCTTAAATGCGGTTATAGCCATTGCCATCGCAAGATAAGTCTTGCCGGTACCTGCCGGTCCCAAGCCGAATACTATCATTTTCTTTTTAATTGCATCGACATATTCTTTCTGTCCGATTGTTTTCGGTGCAACAGGCTTTCCCATAACCGTATGACAGATTGTCTCCTTATCGGTTACCGGCATATCGCCTATTCTGTCTTCAAGGCACAAAGAAATCGAATAGTCTACGTCATGTTCCGTAACTTCCTTATTCTTTTCCTCTATATCCATAAGCTTAACTATTGTTTTTTCGGTTAAAGCAACGTCTTTCTCGTCGCCTATAATCTTGATTGCATCATTTCTTGCAATAAGTGTTACATGAAATGCTTTTTCAATCTTTTTAAGATAATAATCGAATTCACCGAATATGTTCTTTAAGTTCTTGTTTTCAAGTGAAATACTATATTCTTTAAGCGCCAAATCATTACCTCCTATTTATGATAGGGTTCGTTATTCAATATTCTGTATGCTCTGTATATCTGCTCCGAAAGTATTACTCTCATCAGTTGATGCGGAAATGTCATTTGCGAAAAGCTCAGCTTCATATCCGCTTTGTCTATTATTTCATCGCAAAGCCCCAAAGAGCCTCCTATAACAAACGTTATATGAGACTTACCTTCATTCATAAGTTCCCCTATTTTCTTTGCAAAATTCTCCGACGAATACATTTTTCCGTTAATAACAAGTGCAATTACGTAAGAGGTCGGATTAATCTTTTCAAGGATTCTCTTACCTTCCTTCTCTTTTACGAGGTTAATCTCCGTATCCGAGGCATTCTCCTTGGTCTTCTCGTCTTTAACCTCGATTATCTCGAAGGTGCAATATTTCGAAAGGCGTTTTGAATATTCCGCTATGGCATCGGTGAAGAACTTTTCCGTCACCTTGCCAACACAACAAATTGAAATTTTCATATAGGTCTCCAATTTATAATCAACCTATTATATTATACACAAAATAGACAATTTTGCCTATATGAGTTATAATGTATTTTAAGTAATACAGTTTATAAAATTATATGCGGAGGCACACTATGAGTAATGGCACCAAGCCTTATGTAGAGGCTACGACAAGAGAATCCGAGAATCGCTCGAGCTTCTTTTCTTTCATGATTATGGAATTCATTCTTCTTACCATCGGAATACTTATTTTTCTTGATATAATCCCGATTGCTTCGGGGTATATGGGAACTAAGATATTTGATCTTGTAATACTCGGAGTACTTTTCATAATCTTCGGAATAGTCGGTTTCATATCCTACAAGAAGAGCAAAACTCTTAAAAATGATGCGATAAGAGAAGAAAAACTCACCGAAGAGATTATTGAATATGTAACCGGATGTTATGAAGATCCGGTACTCGAAGATATGAGTGATGAAGAACAGTATTTCGAGCGTGATAAGAAGATAAGAGAACTTATAACCGATAAATTCAAAGGATTAAAAGACAGTTATCTCGATTTCGTTTCGGAAATCGTATATACCGAACTTTTTCCAGATAAGCAATAAAATATACCTCCGATAAAAAATCGGAGGTATTATTATGTCTATTCATCATCTTCCGTTGTCGGATAATATATATAGTTAAATCTTGCTACATCAGAACTAATATTCTTATCGTTAATGATAATTACCGAAAGAATATTATTACCCTCTAAGATATCAAACGGTCCCTCATAAAGAATCGATGAGGCATTCGGTGTCGAACCGTCCCAGGTATAATATGCTTTACATCCTTCAGGTACAAATATGGATACCTGCATAAGCTCACTGTATGTTCCGCTAGGAAGCGATACTATTGGCTTATCCGGAACTTTTAATTCTACGGTGTACTTAGCTTTAACTTCATCACTGTAGATACCGTATTCGTTGGTTGCTATCGCTCTTACCGTAATGGTTCCGACCGGAATATCTATAGGCTCTGAATATAAAAGTCCGCTTGTCTTCGGGTCTGAGCCGTCAATAGTATAATAGATTACGCTATTGTTATCCGTAAATATCTCAAGTTGGAACTCATCGTCGTACGTTCCCTCATCTTTTCCGAATTCAGGAAGCTCCGGAAGATAATCTCTGAAAAGAAGAATAATGGTGTCATCGTTGACATTATCCGCCAATGCCTTTATCGCTTCAAAATCGCCCCTATTGGTGTATAACTTTATTATTGCCGTATAAGCTTCAAACGAATTCGGATGATAACTAATACAGGATAATAACGCGTCTATGGCACCCTCCTCATCATTCATCTTGGTACAGATGTTGGAAAGAAGTAAAAGCGCCTGCTCACTTTCAGGGTCGATTCTTAACGCCTTTTCAATGGAATCATATGCTTTTTCGGTCAATCCGTTTTTGTAATAATCTTTTGCGGCAGTATACTGATACTCAAACGACTTATTGTTTCTGTTGTTATTGACAACAACGGTTATAACAAGAATAATGGCAACAAGCGCAACCGCTCCGATAATACCGAATATTATCGCATTCTTGGTTTTTGCTTTTTTACGCTCCTCTTCCTGCTTTAATCGTTCGCTTTCCTGATGCCTTAAGGCTTCCTCTTTAATCAGTCTCTCACTTATATTCTCTGCGGACTCGTTATAATCCTGAACTTCAAGTATTTTGTTGCCGCAATTTTCGCAAAAGATTGCTCCCTGTTTAAGTTCCGAACCACATTTCTGACAATTCATAAGCATGACTCCTTTTTAAGTA
>JAGAAH010000168.1 GCA_017615375.1 Lachnospiraceae bacterium
ACCGTATCGCCCTTTTTGATGCCTGCCTCGCGGAGTGCTACTGCGATTGACAGCACCTTCTCGTACATCGCGTTGTGTGAGATAACACTGCGCTCGGAGTTTTCACCGCGGAATATAAGCGCATCGTCTTCGATGTAGCCAAGTACCATCACGAAAAATGGAACGGCTGCGGATACCCTGAAGGACTTAAGGGCGAAGAGATTCCGCTTTCCGCAAGAATCATGGCGATTGCGGACGTATTCGAAGCTGTTTCGTCGGAAAGATGCTACAAGAAAGCGTACGATATAGATACGTGCTTTAAGATTATTAAAGACGGCGCAGGTACGGACTTCGATCCGGTTCTTGCCAACCTCTTCGTAAATGCCGAAGACAAGGTACGCACTTATTATATGGGCGAGAAAAGCGCAATATAAAGGATAATATATGATTATTGATATTAAGGATGACTTCGACTTAGAGAAGATTATGAATTCCGGACAGGCTTTCAGAATTGCCAAAGTCGGAAACTACTATCGATTCATCCACGGCTCGGAAATTATATACATAAGGAATATAGAAGGTCCCACCTATGAAATATTAGGTGGGGCTTTTGAAGATTACTTCGATATGGGACGTAATTACACGAAGATTCGCGGCTTGGCCGCAGGGGATTCGTTCCTTAAAAGTGCTGTGGAATGCGGACGCGGGATAAGGATTCTTAGACAGGACCCTTTTGAAACAATGATTTCATTTATAATATCGCAGCGGAAGAGTATCCCGTCAATTAAAGCGTGTGTCGAAGGAATCGCAAGGAAGTACGGAAAGCCTATTAAAACCGAATTTGAGACGGTATATAGATTTCCGACTCCGGCGGAATTAGCTAAGGCAACAGAGGATGAATTACGGGAATTAAAGACCGGATACAGAGCGCCTTATATATTGGATGCGGTAAGACGTGTAAACAGCGGAGAATTGGACCTTAAGAAGATAAGCTTACTCGAGGATGCCGAGTTGATTGAGGCGCTCAAAACCGTTAACGGCATAGGTGACAAAGTTGCCAATTGCATAGGATTATTCGCATACGGAAGAACCGGACTTGCCCCAGTTGATACATGGATTCGAAAGATTATGGATAACTATTACGGCGGCGAGAATCCATTTGTTAAATACGGCGACGCCGCGGGAATCATGCAGCAATATGCATTCTTCTACGCGGTAAGTACAAAGTTAAAACTATAAAATAAAGCTCCGACCTTGCGGTCAGAGCTTTTATTCATTAATTACTGCTCCAGCTGTTTTAATTTCCAGCAGCGGTGGCACATAGCGATATAGCTATCATTACCGCCAAGCATAACCTGGTCGCCCTTCGTAATTATGCGGCCTTTCTCATCGATTCTTGCATTAACGGTGGCCTTAGAACCGCAGGCACATACCGTCTTGATTTCCGTGATGGAATCCGCAACTTCCATTAATCGCTGTGACCCCGGGAAAAAGTGTGTTAAGAAATCGGTACGAAGTCCGAAGCAAAGAACCGGGATATCCTCGGTATCAACTAAGGTTCTAAGCTGGTCTATATGTTCAGGAGTAAGGAACTGCGACTCATCCGCAATAATAACGTCGAAATGTCCCTTCTTCCTGTATTCTTCTATAATGTCCTGCTCGGGCTTTATAATATCAGCCTCTTCCACAAGACCGATACGGCTCTTTATTAGATTCGCGCCATCTCTCGTATCGGTGCTCGGCTTAATAAGCCAGACCGTCATCCCAAGCTCCTCATAATTGAATTTCGTGATAAGTGCCTGCGCCGACTTACTCGAGCCCATCGCACCATATTTAAAATATAACTTCGCCATAAAATCCCTCCCGATATAAATAGTATATCATATTTTCTCCGCCGGCGCGCGATTTTCCCAATGCATTTTCTCTCTTGAAAAACCCATTAGAATCTACTATAATAGACGGGTACTAGGAAAGGGAGGTACAGATATGAAAAGAAAATTATTAAGCCTTATATTGATTATGGCTTTGGTAGCATCACTTGTAATCGGATGCGGTGAGGCTTCCAACAACAATACTACAGGTAACAATACCGAAAATACCGATAACACACCTACAAACAACGACATCAATGATGATGAAGATAACGACAACGAGGATGAGGAAGAAGATCAGGAAGAGATCGACGCAAACTATCCTTACGAGTTTCATCTTTCATATGCAACAGACGACGTAATGGCTCAGTATTCCGATTATTCATTAATCGTTGGCCATGACACAAGCGACAGCGTAAAGATTCTCATCACTGCTGATGTAGAATTAAAAGACCTTAAGTTTTACACACTCGAGTTTGCAGATTACGATCAGGATCTTAACCAGCCAATCTACAATAAGACTTTCGTTGGCGAAGTAAGTTCACTTACCAAGGATAAGCCAATCGTATTCCAGATGTCATTCGGCGAAGTATTTGCTTCAGCAGGTTTCTCTTATGTAGATGCCGATGGCGTAACACATATGATTGGAATCTCAATGAGCGGACTTAACGGAAATCCGATTCCGGGAACCATTACTGAATAAGATGATTAAGAAAAGCAGGGCCGATGCCCTGCTTTTTTTAAATTATTCCGGTCAACTTTGCGATTGCCCAGAGAAGCAATAGATGTCCCGGGTAGAATGCGTAGAAGAAATACTTATTTCCTTTGCCACGCTTATTGTTATAAAAGTGTATGAGTATCGCATCCGGTAATGCGGCAAGTTCTACAAGCGCTGCAATGGAAAGCGTTATGACACCTGCAGCGACTTCTATATAGCGAAGGCTTCTTAAGAAATACATAACAACCATCGCAAGGACTCCCCACATGCCGTAGTCGGTGCGTAGTACTTCCGCGCTAAAAGCTCCTGCCACAATTACTACTATCATAAGTAATACTCCGAGCGCGATTCTAAGTTCCGGCATAACGTTAACCATAATTTCGCGGTCGTTATAATCCGTTCGAGCTTTTATATAATTACGCATCTTGCCACGAGGCAATATGAAACGTGCGATTAAGTCAATGCCCCAGATGGTAAAGAAGCCGATAAGCAGCGTTAAAAATACATTCTGTGCATTACTGTATATGAAATATTCACCGTGTGTAACCATAAGGTCAAACGGGATTTCCGAGATTACTGCGAATATCGCCATATTGATTGCGTAGCGGCTGCGGCTCCTCGTGTGCGAGAATCCCTCAACCATAAGAAAGATGTAGAGCGGAAACGCAAGTCTTCCGATGACTCTAAGCGCGCCGTAAAGTGGATAGAGTTGATAGCCGTTCATCATTAGAGGTTCAAGGAATGTCACCGCTGCATGGTCCAGAAACATCGCGATGGATGCAATGAGTTTGATGGTCATTCCGGTGATTCCTTTGTGCTGTTTAATATACTTATTCATATCCGGTCTCCTGTTAAAATTTTTCAAAAAATAGTGTAACACATATATATCTTATAGACAACAGGCGCGGTTAGTGATAATCTTAAAAGTGGGTACAGCCTTAATTTCATATGGAATGAGGAATTTAAATGATTAGAATTATGAGCGACAGCACGGCAGACCTTAGTCCCGAGCTTGTCGAGA
>JAGAAH010000024.1 GCA_017615375.1 Lachnospiraceae bacterium
GTTAAGACTAAGTTCTCCCGCAAAGAAGATTTTTTCCATATAGTCGCATTTTAATAATTCATATCCCTGTAAAAGCGCCAGAGCGCACGGTAAATCATATCCCGTACCGGACTTTTTAAGATATCCGGGCGAAATATTCACCGTTATCTTCATAGGTTGAAGTCTGAACCCCAGCTGCCTTATTGCACTTAAAATACGTTCTTTGGCTTCTTTCACTTCTGCCGAAAGATATCCTACCATATTAAACATGGGTAATCCTTCGGCTACTTCGCATTCCACGCAGCAAATAATGCATTTCATACCCTGCATCATTGCCGTAATAGCACTACCAAGCATGATCCTCCTTATTCCCATTACCTTCTTACGGAAAACAGACGACGATTGTCGTCCATAATGAACATATAAACTTTAGCATATTTCCAAAATGCTTTAAAGCGTACAAATTATAAAATTTTTATAAAATCAGCCGGTTTTATGGTACAATAATAGGAAATACAGATAGGATTCCAAGAAAAATGAACCGAGAGCTTACATATAATCTGAATGATGAAGAAAATAAAACCATAATTGCATTTCTAAAGGAAAAGGGTTACTCAATTCCCATCCTTCAAAACCTTAAAAGTAATCCTACCGATGTCTTGTTAGACGGTGAACCGGGATTCCTTAACAGAATAATTAAAAATAGAATTAACTTAACGGTCATGATTCGTGAAACCCAAAAATCGGATTATATTTCGTCAAATATTCCTCTCGACATTCTATATGAAGACGATGATCTTATCATAATCAATAAGGCTGCCGATATGCCTATTCATCCTTCTATCAATCACCAAGAAGGAACTCTTGCAAATGCTCTTACTTACTACTACAGAAACGAAAGCTCGCCTTTTATATATAGATGTCTTAACAGACTCGATAAGAACACAACCGGAATAACCGTTGTGGCAAAGAATCCCCTTTCATCCGCCATTCTTTCACAGCAGATGAAAAACGACAATATTCACAGAACCTATTATGCCGTGGTTTCCGGGATTATAGATTCTCCCGGTGTTATTAATGCTCCCATTGCAAGAGCAAGCAATTCAATAATTACGCGAGAAGTTAATTTTAAAGAAGGCCAGGAAGCAATCACAGAATATGAACCGTTAAAAGTATCGGACAATAACACATTAATTAAATGTACACTTAAAACCGGTCGCACACATCAAATAAGGGTTCATATGTCATATATAGGTCATCCGCTTGTAGGAGATTTCCTATACGGCAACACCGATAAGACAAGCGTATCGGGGCGACAATTACTGCATGCGGGTGAGATTGCTTTTACTCATCCCATAACCGGTGATAAGATGTTAATCACCGCCCCTTTGCCGGAGGATTTCGGTGAATTACGAATACTATTGCCTTAACGTGCAATATTATGTATATTATTAGTAGTTAATACTTTCAAAGCGAGGTTAGAAATGGATAACAATAAGAATAATAACGAAGTAATTGATGATGATGTATGTGTAACGCTTTCTCTTGAAGACGGTTCAGAGATAGAATGCGAGATCTTAACCATCTTTGACATCGGTGAGCAGAACTATATCGTACTTGAGCCTGCAGAGACAGCCAATAACCCGGATGCGGAAGAAGCTGAGATTTTCATATACAGATATTATGAAGACGAAGACGGCAACTATTCTCTTGGTAATATCGAAGACGATGAAGAATATGAAGCAGTTTCCGACAGACTCGACGAACTCATGGACGAATCATATTATGATTCATTGGATGATGAGGACTAATTTATAATTAATTCATCAATAAAGCCTGATGCTTTGGTTTCCCGCCCGTTGGCGGTTTCATAATACGAAAGCATCAGGTTTCTTTTTGCCCTTGTTAATGCTACATACAAAAGCCGCCTTTCTTCTTCTATTGCGTCATCTCCGACTGCCCTGTTTATCGGCATAAGTCCTATATTTAAATCGGGAATATATACATTGTCAAATTCGAGTCCCTTGCTTTCGTGCATGGTTAAGACATTTATATTTCTAACATTACCATCTTTTCCCGCAACTTCTATCTTATCGATTTTTGAAGCTGCGTCAAAAAACTCCTTGCAGTCGATTATTGAATTATTAATATTAGTTTTAAGTTTTTCAAAAAACGACGTATAATTAGTATCGTTTTCGAACTTGCTTTTAACCATATTCTTAAAGCCTTCATTTTGCGCAATTGTTAAAAATGCAATTTGCGGAGTCAATTTTTCGCAGAATTCTATCATATCGATATATTCAGTAACCGCCAACGCCTCTTTTTCTTCATTACAAGCAATACATATACTCGTCCAATTATTTAAATCTTCTTTTCTTTTAGGCATAAGGAACTTGGAGATTGTTCCGTTAAATATATTCATGCTTTTAATTACGTCTTCCATCCCGAAACTCTTTGATATCACCCTAAAGAATGCCGCAACTTCTTCATATACATATTTATTCTTTATGCACTCATTGTTATTACCGTTAAGTTCCGGAAAAAGCTGCATCTCATTTATAAATTGTTCCTTCTGAAAATTGGTTCTTAATAATACCGCTGTATTATCGTTTCCGCTTTTCTCATTATTATTGAATATCTCACTTAAAATTTGCCTGTACTGCGTTTTTCTGTCTGGATATCTTCTTATACCGACTGTGCCTTTATCGCTATTAACCGTTTTCATTACTTTAGGCATTCTGTCCTTATTAACGCTGATAAGTTTATTGCTAAATGAAACTATCTTAGGTGTACTTCTATAATTGGTATCGAGAAATACAATCTCGGTATTATCGTATAAATGTAAAAATCTCTTCATGATATCCGGAAGTGCTCCTCTAAACCCATATATGGACTGATCGTCATCTCCGACTGCAAATATATTATTATAATTTTCCGCAAGTCTTGCAATTATATCGAATTGAATTTCATTTGTGTCCTGAAACTCATCAATCAGAAAATAATCGTAATATCCTTGCCATTTCTTTAAGAATCCCTTATTTTCGATAAATGCTCTTCTTGTTTCATACAAAAGATCGTCATAATCAAGAACTCCCATTTTCCTCTTCACGTTTTCAAGCCTTTCGCTAAAATATTTCAGCCCTTCATAAGATTTCAAGATACCGCATTTAATTATATCTGCATTAAATTCTTTGTGCATTTCGTTGGAAATAGCGAACTTATACAATAGTTCCTGCAAAATCTCCAAAGTGCTTTCATCTATATCGGTTTCACCGAATTCTTCTAATATAAGCCTTTTGATTATTTTAATTTTATCTTTTTCACTTAATATGTTGAGGGAATTAGTATGACGATAGTCTTTTAATATGCTGTAGCATAAAGAATGAATTGTCGAAAACTTGCTTTCCGAATTCTTTTTTGCAAGCAATTCGTATCGCTCTTTCATATGAATTGCAGCCTTTTTCGTAAATGTTAAAATGAGGATTTTATTTTCAGAAATACCATATTCTTTCACCAGATTGAATACCCGTTGGCATAGCGTTGAAGTCTTGCCCGAACCGGGTCCGGCGATTACGAGCATCGGGCCATCCTTATGTCGGATAGCCCTTTGCTGAGAATTATTATAATTCATATTGTAATCTTCTATATAAGCTTATCTGTTCTCGAGAAGCTCAATTCCTTTTCTTATTCTCTTTAATGACTCTTCTTTTCCGAGTAATTCCATAAGCTCCGTAGCTCCGCCCGGTGTCATCTGCTTGCCGGATACTGCGGTTCTTATCGGCCACATAACGAAACCGTTCTTGTACTCATTCTTCGCAACATAGTCGCAAAGAAGCGCGTACAGAGCATCATTTGAATAATCATTCTGTGCTTCAAGAATCGGTAAAACCTCTTTTAACACTTTCAAAGAAGAATCCATATCTGTTTTCATCTTCTTATGCTCATACATATGAAGATCGTATTCCGGAAGCTCCTGTAAGAAATCAATATGGTCTTTAATATCCGTATATACTTCTATTCTGGTCTTAACCATCTCGGCAATCTTCTTGAAATCCATATCTTTCTTGATGACTTCCTTGATATACGGTAAAGCTGCCTCATAGAACTTATCAAAATCCATCATCTTAATGTATTCGCCGTTCATCCATCTTAACTTCTGAATGTCAAATACTGACGGCGATTTATTGATTCTGTGATAATCGAACTTCTCTATAAGCTCATCAAGCGAGAAAATCTCTCTGTTATCTTCAGGACTCCATCCAAGAAGCGCAATGTAGTTAACGATTGCTTCGCTGATAAATCCCTGCTCGATTAAATCTTCAAAAGAAGAATGTCCGGAACGCTTTGAAAGCTTCTTATGGTTCTCATCCGTAATTAACGGCAAATGGATATATGTCGGAACTTCCCAGCCAAGTGCCTCATAAAGTCTTACATACTTCGGTGAAGATGAAAGATACTCATTGCCTCTTACAACATGAGTGATATTCATTGTATGATCGTCAATAACATTGGCGAAGTTATAAGTCGGATATCCGTCCGATTTAATAAGAATCATATCATCAAGTTCCGAGTTCTCAACCGTAATATCTCCGTACAATTCATCGTGGAATGTAGTTGTTCCCGTGGTCGGATTGTTCTGTCTTATAACAAACGGCTTTCCTTCTGCAAGATTCTTCTCTATCTCTTCCTTGCTCAAATGAAGGCAATGCTTGTCATATACCGTAATTTCCTTACCGTCGACAACGCTTGTCTTTAACGACTCAAGTCTCTCTTTATCGCAGAAACAATAATATGCCTCGCCCTTCTCGATTAATTCCTTGGCATATTTCATATATATACCGGTTTTCATACGCTCCGACTGAACATATGGGCCGTATCCGCCATCTTTATCCGGGCCTTCATCATGCTTCAAACCCGTTTTTTCAAGAGTTCTGTATATAATCTCTGTGGCGCCTTCCACAAATCTCTCCTGGTCAGTATCTTCAATACGAAGCATAAAGTCTCCGCCTGCATGCTTCGCAATTAAAAACTCATACAAAGCCGATCTTAAATTTCCGACGTGCATTTTACCTGTCGGGCTCGGCGCATATCTGGTTCTTACTTTCATAAAAATCTCCTGCTTTCTATAGAAAATTCAATATCAATAATATAATAAAAGCTCTTAACTTTCAAGACTTATCTGCATGAGCCCAAGGCATAATCGATAATTTTGGAAGCTATCTCTTTCTTTGAAAGAATCGGTAACTCTTCTGCATAATCTTTTGCTATTAAAGTCACTATATTGGTGTCGCTCTTAAATCCCGCACCTTCTTGTTTGATTGAATTTGCAACAATTAAATCTGCATTTTTCTTTACAAGTTTTTCCTTTGCGCGATTGACCAGATCTTCTGTTTCCATGCAGAAACCGCATAAGAACTGGCTGTCTTTCTTGCTCTCGCCGAGAGTCTTAAGAATATCGGTGGTTCTTTCAAGCTTAATTGACATATCCCCATCTGATTTCTTGATTTTCTCCGTTGCCACATCAATCGGTCTATAGTCTGCAACTGCAGCCGATAAGAAGAAATAATCAATTTCATCTTTAACTTTAAAAGTAGCCTCAGCCATATCGGCAGCCGAAGACACTCTTATCATATGAACAAAAGGAACATCCTTTAATGAGGTAGGACCTGACACAAGGTATACCTCAGCGCCTCTAAGCATTGCATTTTCAGCAATTGCATATCCCATTTTACCGGAAGAATGATTGGTTATATATCTTACCGGATCTATTGCTTCAAGCGTAGGGCCTGCAGTAACAAGCACTTTCTTTCCCGCAAGGTCTTTCTTGCATGCTATTTCATGCATAATATATGAAAGAAGTTCTTCCGGCTCAGGCATTTTACCCGCGCCCACATCTCTGCAAGCAAGGAAACCCTCTGCCGGGTCAATTACATGCATTCCGTATGACTTACATTTTTCTATATTATCCTGAACAATTTTATTTTCATACATTGCCGTATTCATTGCAGGTGAAATATATATAGGAGCTCTCATCGCAAGGGCAACGGTTGACAACATATCATCCGCAATACCGTTTGCAAGCTTACCTATTATATTTGCGGAAGCCGGTGCAATCATCATAATATCGGCCTTCTGACCCAAAGATACATGTTCGACTTCAAAACTGAAGTTTCTGTCAAAAGTATCCACTATGCACTTATTTCTCGTTAATGTCTCAAATGTAATGGGATTAATGAATTTTGTCGCATTTTCGGTCATTATTACGTGTACATCAGCATGCAACTTAATAAGTGCACTTGCAAGGCTTGCAATCTTATAAGCCGCAATACTTCCGGTAACTCCAAGTACAACTGTCTTACCCTTTAACATGTCGTTTCACTCCTTATTTCGTCCAATCAGGCAATATCGCCCGTAATTCTGTTAACTGTCTCTATAATTCCTCTAACCTCGGCATTGAGCACATTTTGCTCCGTGGCGAGCTTTTCTACCTTAGACTTCGTCTCTCTCACCGTATCCACAAGCTCACCCATTCTTACTCTTACGTCCTGTCTCTTCTCAAGATGTGCATGCTTAACTTCAACCATTTCTTTCGGGTCGAGTAACGCATCAACCTGATACGGCCATACTGCCGCATCATAGAGATTATAACTGCGTAAAAGCTCTACCATCGTGTCTTGATAATAATCAAGGTCTTCGTTGGCTTCTATCAACCTTTCGCGATCTTTCTTCGCTTCAAGATACTTCTGCCAGTCAGATTCAAGTTCATCCGCAGACTTGGTGTGGTATTTATCATGAGCGTAATCAACCGCATTTGTTATATTAACATACTTAAGCTTAACCGAATTCTGAATATCGACTGCATTATTATAATTAACGTTACATTGCATAATGTCCTTTTTATTATTCTGCATACGCCACAGAATTCCGCATTCCGCAAGTCCGGACAAAAGTGCTATGATAAGCACCAGATGGACCTTTTCTCCGCCATATAAGCTCATTAAGCAGAAATACACAATGGCAGCACTTCCGATAAGCAGAATCAGCAGGAAAGAAAGCTTCTTTAAAGTATTCTGTTCATCGTTAATCGCAGATTTTTCATACGACCACTCAATCTTCTCGCCGTCAAGATAATCCATATCCTTCTTCATCATGGCCTGAGTCTTCTCGTTTTCTCCTAAGCGCTCGATTGCTTTCGGGATATCATCTTTCATATTATCAAGCTCGTTATATTTTGAATCCGGAATCTTGGTAAGAGTCTCCATCATACTCTTTTTAGCCTTATTGAGATTAACGATATTATTCGCTATATCAATAAGCTTATTACGGTCTTCCCCATCCATGGTCTCTATAAGCTGAATATCCGTAAGATATGAAGTAAGCGTACCGTATTCCTTCTTAAGGTCAGATAGTTCCGTAGCGGATTTTGTCATCTGCTCGCACTGCTCCACAATATAACGCTTAACGAAATCTCTGTCATTTAAACGCTCCGGTGACAATACGTCGGCCTCATAGCGTTCCGTTACTTCCTTAAGTTTCTTTTTCTCTTTTCTTTTCTTAAAAAATCTCAGGCACATTACATTGTACTCCTTAGATATTGTGATGTTCTTTCAAGAATCTCTTTTTGCCTTAATTCTCTTGTCTCCGACAGTTCAAGCATATGTACGAAATTATCGTTCTCATATGGTTTTACGTCCGCAGATAAAACTTCCTTTGCATTATTTATAAACTCAATTGCTTTTAAGGTTTCTTCATTACTCATGTAACTATAAGCCATCTTAAAGCAATTAAGTGCCGTATCAAAATAGAAAAGATACGCATACGATATTCCCAGATTATGCCATACCGATACGAGAAAATTCTCTTCTCCCGGCTGATACGCATGCGAATCGAGAATTCTTCTGTATTCCAGAATTGCCGATTCATATCGACCTCTGTCAAGCATCTGATCGGCCAGCATTTTGCGTCTTTCATATTCTTTCTTGTCTTCAAGACGCCTTATACTGTCGGTAAATTCCTGCTTTTCTTCATCAGAGAAGGTGTTGATGTAAGGAAGAAGCGCTTCTATAAACATTATAAGCGTTCCCTTGCCCTTAAGTATCTGGGTAAGTTTCTCCGCAAGAAGACCCTCTCCCTGCTGACGAATCCAGTATATGAAATCCGCATCCATAATACTGTTATCTATAAGAATCCTGTTCTTTTTATAATAGTAAAAAAGCTCTTCCAAGGAGTAAAAATTATAGTCTATGCTTTTTACATGATACGGATGTTCCGACATTGAAATCGGACACAATATAAACTTCGACATCTTACTCCTTTCCGGCCTTTGACCTAGTTTTCTTCTGTCTCGGACTTACCAAGCATTATTTCATAATCCCACGATAATTCGAGATCTTTTTCTATCTCGCCAAATGGCAAAGTCTTAATATTAATAAGTATTCTGTCTGGACTCGCAGCCTTTCCGAATATACGTAACCTTGTAGTTAAATTCTCGCTTACGACAAGACCTTTTAGAGGAAAGGTATACTCACTTGCTTCCCCGCCTTTTATCGGCTTACAATATAGCGTAATCTCCGGCTCTTCATCCGGCATAATGATTACATCCATTGCTCCGAGTGCATCCTGATAATTATATCCCGCCGAAATAAGCGGTTTTAACTGAATCTCGCCCTTATTGTATACCTTAAGGCATACGTTAAATAGCATATTACCGCCGCCAAGATAGAGATACTCAGGCTGATTCTTAAATTTCCTTCTTATTATCTGACCGTAATAGCAGGCACCCTTCGTAAAGAGATTCATTCCGAAGAACACTCTTCTTCCTGCACAAAGCCTGCTTTTCGACCGGTTCATCCAATTGCCGTCAAAACCGTCACCAACAAGATACACGGAAGACGTTATTCTTTCTCCCAGAATATCATCCAAAGCCCTAAGAAATACGCCATCTTTATGTACCATCATTTCCTCTTCGCTCATATTAAGAGTGTCAGACATATGGCTCAACGAAGGAAACTGCAGCTCCGACACTTTTACCACAGTCGGAGTTATTCTCGTATCCTTCGACAATACATATAATCTGAAGGCATTATGCCAGTAATCCATTAAAAGCGAATCATGAAGGCTTAATGCCGGGTCCTGATTCATTACATAATAACAGAAACATTCCTGCTTAGAGCAGATTTTAACGTGCTCCCGCGGAATCGATAAAGTATCGGTAATCGACAGTAACGTATCCGTCTGCATCTGCGTCGCATGATCTATGCAGATTATGAAATAATCTTTTGTTTTATCACATGACACCGAAGAAGTCATGGAAAGAACTTTTCTTATAAAAAGGGATAAAAGCTCCGTAGCCTCTATTTCTTCGTCTTCTACCGGGATTTTTTCTTTTCTGAATGCCTTACTTAACAATCCCTTAATAGGATTATTGAAACTAAGCGCTTCTTCACCGAAAAACCACTGTGCCACCCCGGGCTTTTTCGCAATTACCGTAGGAATAAGATACTCCTCCGTTCCGTAATGCGTACTTATAGAGACAGGTTCTTCCATAGAATCCCTAAAATAACTTATTTGACTGTAATACTCGGACAAATCCAATCCAAAATAAGTAATCTCTTCCATCTTAAGTCCTTTAAACTCATGCACTATTTTCTCTTAAGCATTTCAGACGCATTCTTCATAATAGAATCATAGCGTTCTTTCTTGCTCTCATATAATGAAAGCTCTCCCAATTGCTCCGAGATAATCAAATCATTAAGAATCTCGAATCTGGTACTATCCTTTAAAGGTCTTATATCCATATTCGAAATCTCGCCGCTTGACTTAATCTCTACCTGATAATCATTGCTTTCGCTTATATAATACTGTACGGAATCACCGTAGAAAAGCACGAACGATTTTACAAATATGCCTTCGTACATTTCGGTCATCTGCTCTTTAACGAAAGCCACGTCCTCATCATCATGTCCTCTTAATACTCTGTATCTTAAGTAAACCTGACGTCCCGGAGCGGTTCTGTATTCCAAAATTCTCTTACCGTCACGCGGAAAATTCACAGTTGCAAGCTTCGGAATCTCGTTAAAGAATACAAAATCATAACCTTTCAATATGAATTCTTCGTAAAGCTCTTTTATTAAATCAATCTTTTCCGAATCAGTCTCAACAAGGTACTTAAGAAGTGCGAGCTTTTCACATGTATTAAGTTTCATTCTGTGCTCATACATCTCTTCGAGCTCTGTCATTGTAAGCTTATTGTACATTGACTCTTTGACGAGATATTTGTACGCATTGTATGAAAGATATGCGTCAAGTACAAGCTTCTTTCCGCCCTGCTCTATATAAGTCTTCAATATATCTTCATTCTTCGGAATATATACTTCCGAATAAATCATCTGTACGAGCAATCTCTCTTCAAGTTCAAATGTATTAAGCTCATATTCCGTTGCGGCAATCCACAAATCATATAACTTATCCGTCGCACCGTACATATACTTGCAAAGATATGTAAGAACAACTTCATTGTATTTTCCACGCAAAAACGCATTGGTACATAATCCGATTAAATAATCATCCGCCTCATAATTGCGTGAAACTATAATATTCGAGCAAAGAATAAGCATCAAAGACGGCGCAATCTGATTGCATCCATAGTGAACAATCACGTCAAATGCCTTCTCATAAAAGCCTCTCGTAACAAGTAACTCGGAAGCCAGAATTCTTAACTGCTCATCAAGACCTTCAAAATCAAGGCTCTTTAAATATTCGTCAA
>JAGAAH010000169.1 GCA_017615375.1 Lachnospiraceae bacterium
CATATTTCTTAGGTCCCTTCTCATCGAAATAATTCTTAAGTATCGTTACATTCTCACCAAGCTGCTCCTTAGGCAATATTGTTGCAGCCTTCGGTGATGTATAGACATAGAAGGCTTTCTTCGTATCCGCGATTTTCATAATCTCGTTAAAGTTAAGATGCGTCGCGGTATTACCTACTTCCTCGTCGCCTTCCTCATGCTCCTTAAAGTCTACATCAATTCCGCTTTCATTAACCTTATATGTCATGGTTCTTGCAAGCGGCATGTTAGGTCTTGTCTGAAGCTTTGACACAAGGTAGAGATTAACTGGCGTATATCCGATAAGCAAAATTCCCGCAAATATATACAATAACGTCGCGGAAATATCCGTAGTCTTGGCGCCGTATATAGCTATACCTATTACAAGAATTCCAAGCAAAGTAAATACATAAGTCTGGAATCTATGATAATTATAATATAGATTGAATCGGAACAAATCCTTTCTTGTAAGCGTAATATCGAATGCTATCTCTCTGTTCTCCACCTTTTCTTATACTCCCTTCATGGTAAGCTGAATTCTCTTCTTCTGCACATCCACGCTTAATACTTTGACATCCACGATATCGCCTACAGAAACAGCATCAAGCGGGTGCTTGATATAGCGCTCCGACATCTCGGATACGTGTACAAGACCGTCCTGATGTACTCCTATATCTATAAAAGCTCCGAAATCTATAACATTTCTAACCGTTCCTTTAAGAACCATTCCCGGCGTAAGGTCTGTTAATTCCATTACATCCGTTCTAAGAATCGGCTTAGGCATATCAAGACGCGGGTCTCGTGCAGGCTTATCAAGCTCTTTTACAATATCGCGAAGTGAGTACTCGCCGATATTAAGTTCTTCCGATAAAGCCTTATAGTCCTTAATCTTAGATGTCGCCTCGTGCGCCTTGGCAGTTCCGAGTTCATCCAAGCCCACACCGAGCTTTTCCAACAGTGCTTTTGCAATGTCGTATGACTCAGGGTGTACGCTCGTTGCATCCAAAGGATTTGCACCGCCCATAATTCTCATGAATCCCGCGCTTTGCTCAAAAGCTTTCGGTCCAAGCTTCGGAACCTTCTTAAGGTCGCTACGCTTCGTAAACTTACCGTTTTCTTCTCTATATGTAACAATGTTCTTCGCAATCGGCTTAGAGATACCGGATATATAAGAAAGTAACGATGCAGACGCGGTATTAAGATCTACTCCAACCTTGTTAACGCAATCTTCCACGACACCAGACAATGCTTCCGTCAATTTCTTCTGATCCATATCGTGCTGATACTGACCTACTCCTATTGCCTTAGGCTCAATCTTTACAAGCTCTGCCAATGGATCCTGCAATCTTCTTGCAATTGATGCGGCGCTTCTCTGGCCTACATCAAAGTTCGGGAATTCTTCCGTTGCAAGCTTACTTGCAGAATATACTGATGCACCTGCTTCATTAACGATTACGTAAGATACCGGTTCAGAGATTTCATGTAAAAGCTCTGCAATTACCTTCTCGGACTCTCTTGATGCAGTTCCGTTACCTACGGAAATAAGGCTTATACCGTACTTCTTGATGAGCGCTTTTAATACTTTCTTTGATTCTTCTATTTTCTTCTGCGGTTCTGTAGGGAATATAACCGTAGTATCGAGAACTTTACCGGTTTCATCCACTACCGCAAGCTTGCATCCCGTTCTAAACGCAGGGTCCCAGCCAAGTGTTACCTTTCCCTGGATAGGAGGCTGCATAAGAAGCTGAGCCAAGTTCTTACCGAATACCTTGATTGCTCCGTCTTCCGCATTCTCCGTAAGCATATTTCTTACTTCACGCTCAATGGATGGTGCAATAAGTCTATCGTAACTGTCCTCTATAGCTTCTGCGAGGACTGCTGCCGTTTCCGCTTTTTCATTGACTATTATCTGCTTCTTAAGATAATCCGTTAATCTCTCTTCTTCAACGAGTACCGATACCTTAAGAACCTTCTCAGCTTCACCGCGGTTTAATGCAAGAACTCTATGTCCTGCGATTCTTTTAACCGCTTCGGTGAAATCATAATACATATCGTATACGGTTGATTCCGCATCATCCTTAGCCTTTGATGTAATCATTCCGTGCTCTACGGTATACTCTCTTATATACTTTCTGTAATCCGCATTCTCCGATATAGATTCAGCGATTATATCCTTTGCACCGTTAATCGCATCTTCCGCGGTCATTACTTCTTTGGATTCATCTATATACTTTGCTGCTTCAGCTTCAAGCGGTGTATTAAGTCTCTGCAATAATATAATATTGGCAAGCGGCTCTAAGCCTTTTTCCTTAGCGATTGTTGCTCTTGTTCTTCTCTTTGGACGATAAGGAAGGTATAAGTCATCTACCGCAACCATTGTTGTTGCAGCAATAATTGCAGCTTTTAACTCATCCGTAAGCTTTCCCTGTTCCTCTATACTGCTTAATACCTGTTCCTTCTTCTCTTCAAGGTTTCTAAGATACAATAATCTCTCATGAAGATTACGAAGCACCTCATCATTAAGGGCTCCCGTAACTTCCTTTCTGTATCTTGCAATAAAAGGAATCGTATTTCCTTCATCTATAAGCTTAACCGTCGCTTCAACTTGCGCCGGTCTTATCTTCAACTCTTCTGCTATCGCTCTAATAATGTCCATTTTCGTACCTCGACATTTCATACTTATTCTATTATATTATATTAAATTACGCGCATTTTCTCAAGAAAAGAGTTGTAAATTGTATTTTCATTATAAGTCTGATACAATGTTATATGAAATTTGTATCTTTCGGAGGCAGTATATGGACTATCAGAATATGCAGATTAAAAGGCAACCGATTGAGCCTAATAAAAGCCCTCTTTCGGACATTGCTTTTGTAATCGCAATAATCGGGATTTTCTGCTCACCGGTGCCGTTTTTCGGTTTCTTTGCACCGGCGCTTGCATTAATTCTTGCCAACTTGGGAAGAGGATATAAGAATGAATTTACCGGCAAAGGTAAAGCTGCTTTAATAATCGGTATTATCGGTTTACTTATCGCACTTATATTACTTATCGTCGAAGTTCGCTTCTATTTAACTTCCGTTCTTCCGGCATTTAACAACAACTTCGAAGAATTCTTCAAGAACTACATGAACGAATTCATGAATAATTCAGGTATACAGTAGGAGGTGCGGCATGAAAAGAAAGTGTTCAGAATTAAAGCGACTAAGCCGTGCGGCTCTCCTCGGACAGTTTCCGCTTATCATATGCGGATATGTAATCGTAAGCGCATTGCTTTCAATTACGGAACGAGTATTTACAACACCGATTTCCAATATGTATGAAACGGCCTTACTTACTGGCAATTTGGATTCGGTACCTTCGTTTTTCGAATGGCCGGTACTTTGCTATGCAGGTCTTGCCGCAATGATTATAGTCGGTCTTGTATCATCAATCTTCACCGCAGGAATTATCAAGCTTTTACTTGATGCATCAAGAGGTGAGGAAGTTAAAATCGGTACCGTATTTTCACAGTTTAAATATAGACCGGACCGTTACATTATACTTACGATTCTTATTGCATTAATTGAAATCATTCCGTACGCTCCTGCAATCGCGCTTTTAGTCATAGCTTCTTTAATGGGCTTTGAAGGATCCAAACTCGTAATCACTACATTAGTTGCAATTGCACTTTTCGTTATCGGATTTATAATCGCAGTCTTTCTTGCATTAAGATTTGCGCTTACAACTTATCTGCTTGTAGATAACGAGAACCTGTCAACCATTAATGCTTTAAAAGACAGCTACCATCTTATGTCGGGTAATGTATTACGACTCATCTATATCGGATTAAGCTTCATTCCTATGGCGCTTCTCGTAATACTTACATTCGGACTCGGCGCTTTATGGGTACAGCCTTATATGGATTGTACAATAGTTAACTTCTATCTCGATGTTAAGGGAGAACTTAATGAAAAAGAAGAAGAGGCCAAACGCCTTGAAGAAGAGATGGGACCTTCATTTGATACTTATGTATAAAATATAAAATTTAAGCCCTGTTCAAAAGAACAGGGCTTTTGTTATGTCTTTCTATATAAGTGCTGCGTGTATTGCACGAACCGCATTTTCCATATCGATTTCATCGATAAGTACCGTAATTCTAATCTCACTTGTATAAGTCATCTTAATCTTGATATTGGAGTTGAAAAGTGCCTCAAACATCTTAACCGCAACTCCGGGGCTGCTCTGGATTCCGGCACCTACTATCGATACCTTGGCTACGTGCTCATCAACAATAACCTTCTCGGCTTTAATTCTCTCCAAATTATCATTAAGAAGCGCCTCGGCTCTTGGTGCGCAATCCTTGGATACAAGAATCGATATATCTATCTTGCCGTTATCCGACATATTATGAAGTATCGCATCCACTGCAATACTGTTTGATGACAAAAGATCGAATACTCTATATTCCGAGCCTATTGCATCCGGAACATTCTTGATTGTTATGCATACTGTATTCTTATCGGCTGCAACGCCGCTTGCAAGCATACTCTCCACTTTGGTTACCTCCCTGACATACGTACCTTCCGCTGTTGATTTACTGTCTCTGACTACAAGCGTTACTCCGTACTTCTTTGCAAGTTCTACCGACCTATTATGAAGTACCTGTGCGCCTATAGATGCAAGCTCAAGCATCTCGTCATACGTAATTTCCTGTAACTTCCTTGCATCCGGAACAATCCTCGGGTCTGCGGTATATACACCGTCAACATCAGTATATATCTCACAGGTATCCGCATGCATGGCTGCAGCAACCGCAACCGCCGTTGTATCCGAACCGCCTCTTCCTATTGTCGTTATATCACCATATTTATCAAGTCCCTGAAAGCCCGTTATACATACAACTCTTCTTGCTTCAAGTTCATGTTCGATTCGCTCCGTCTCTATCTTATGAAGTCTTGCCGTCAAGTGATTTGCCGTCGACATCATCGGAACCTGAAAGGCATTTAATGAAACCGCAGGAACATTTAGCGCATCAAGTGCCATGCACATAAGCGCTACAGATGTCTGCTCGCCTGTTGCAAGAAGCGCATCCATCTCGCGAGGAGGCGGGGTCATATTAACTTCGTGCGCAAGACTAAGTAACTCATCCGTTGTCTGATCCATAGCGGATAAAACCACTATGACATCGTTTCCGAGTCTATAGTCCTGCTCTATTCTCTTTGCGACATTCTTAATCTTCTCCGCATTACCTACGGAAGTGCCGCCAAACTTCTTAACTATCAGCATTGAAGTTAATTCTCCTTTGCCAGAATTTTTACATAATGCACGCCATCACGTTTAGATATATTCTCTATTATCTTAGGGAAATAATCGGCTTCTTCCGGTGCTTCAAGCACAAGCATAAGATTGGCCAAACCGTTAACCGATATGCCCTGGTGAATATTAACTATATTAACCTTATATTCCGCAATGGCATTTAATACTCCCAAGAATATACCCGGTCCGTCATCAACCTGCAAGATTACGGTCGTAAGCTTACCCGTATCTTTCTTATGGAAAATCGAAATATCGTCCTTATACTTATAGAAAGAGCTTCTGCTTATTCCCACGTATTCCGTCGCTTCCTGTATGGATTCGACTTTGCCGGATTCAAGAAGCTTCTTTGCTTCCACTACCTTAAGCAATACTTCGGGGACTGCGCGTTCTCTTAATACATAATATTTCTCCATTATTTCTCTCCCTTAAATGAACCATTGGCGATACTTTTAAGATATGCATTGATAAATGGGTCTATATTACCGTCCAACACGCCGAGAGCATTGGTATTCTCAGCTCCCGTTCTATGATCTTTTACCAGTGTATAAGGTTGCAATACATAAGAGCGTATTTGATTTCCCCAACCGTTATCACCTTTTTGCGCCTCAATTGCTCCCTGCTCCGCTCTACGCTTTTGCAATTCTAATTCA
>JAGAAH010000170.1 GCA_017615375.1 Lachnospiraceae bacterium
AAAGAGCGGCATTGCAGCAATTTCCCTTCTTAAAGCAAAAGGCATTAAGGCAACTCTGGCAGATTCCAACGAGAAGCTTGATGTTGAAAAGTTAAGAAACGATAATCCAATTTTAAAGGATGTACAGATAATTGTAGGTGAACTTAGCGATAATGTTAAGAGTAATACGGATTGCCTTATTTTAAGTCCGGGTGTGCCTACAGACCTTCCGTGGATTAACGAGATGCGTGACCGCGGCGTAATGATTATAGGTGAGATTGAGCTCGGATATATCTGTGGCAAGGGTAACGTTATCGGTATTACGGGTACCAATGGTAAGACTACAACTACGACTTTGACGGGCGAGATTATGAAGGCTTATTACAAGCATGTGGATGTAGTCGGAAATATAGGTATTCCATATACGGAAAAAGCAGCTGCTCAGGTGGAAGATCAGATTACGGTTGCTGAGATAAGCTCATTCCAACTTGAAACGATTATTGATTTCCATCCGACTGTAACGGCTATTCTTAATATTACACCGGATCATCTAAATAGACACCATACGATGGAAGCATATATCAAGGCTAAAGAAGATATCACAATGAATCAGACGAAAGCTGATGTGTGCGTACTTAATTACGACAGCCCTGATACGAGAGCTTTTATGGACAGATGTCCTGCATCGGTTGTGGCATTTTCATCCTCGACCAAGCTTGAGAACGGTTATTATTATGAAGATGGTGCAATTTACAGAGCCGGTATAAGAAATTATAGGGGATACGGAGTCGGAAAACCGGTTTCTTATAACGATAATCCGGCTGAACCTAAGAAGATTATGAACGTTACCGACATGAATCTTGTCGGAATGTGCAATATAGAGAATGTTATGGCTGCACTCGCTATTGCGGAAGCAATGAATGTGCCGCTTGACGTTACACTTGATGTAATAAGAAAATTTAAAGCCGTTGAGCATAGAATCGAGTTTGTTGCGACAAAGCGCGGCGTTGATTATTACAATGATTCGAAGGGAACCAATCCTGATGCGGCAATTCAGGGTATTCGTGCAATGACCAAGCCTACGATTCTCATAGGAGGCGGTTATGATAAGGGCAGTGAATACGATGACTGGATTAAGGCATTTGATAATAAGGTCAAGCTTCTTGTTCTTATAGGAGTAACAAGAGATAAGATTGCCGAATGTGCGAGAAAGTACGGTGTTACCAATATAGTTATGGCAGACACTTTTGAAGAGTGTATGGATATCTGCATCGAGAATGCCAAACCGGGAGATGCGGTGCTTCTTTCACCTGCTTGTGCAAGTTGGGGAATGTTCGACAATTATGAGCAGAGAGGACGTATATTCAAGGAGATAGTTAACGGCATTAAGGAGAATTAATTAATGGCGGACAGAGCGGTAAGAGAGACTAAGAGAAAACGCAAAGAGAAGAAGAGAGAGACATCTGTCTTCTTCTTTGATTATACGCTTTTATTCATTACCCTTTTCTTGCTTGCTTTCGGCCTTTTAATGGTATATTCGACGTCTTCGTACGTTGCGGAGCTTAAGTTCGGCAGAGCCAATTATTATTTTGTGAAGCAGTTAAGAAATACCTTACTTGGGCTTGTCGCAATGATTATAGCTGCAAATTTTGATTATAAGATATATAAAAGATTTGCACCATGGATTTATCTTCTTTCTTTGGCTCTTGTATTTGCGGTTCTTGTAGTAGGTAAAGAGCTTAACGGTTCAAAAAGATGGATTATTATAAAAGGCATATCATTCCAGCCTTCTGAGTTTGCCAAGCTTGCCGTCATTATATTTCTTGCGGCGCTCCTTGCGAGCATAGGCAGTAAAATAGATGACATTAAGACCGTGGCAAAGGCCTTTGCGCTTGTGGCTCCGACGTTTGTCGGAATTGCCATCACGAACCTTTCAAATGCCATTATCGTTATGGCAATTGCTTTGATTATGATTTTCGTATCAAGCAGAAAATACATGCAATTTGTATTAACCGGAATGATACTCGTTTTTGTCGGTGCTTTGTATATCATGAAGGTTGGATATAGAGCAGAACGTATAGATGCATGGCTTCACCCGGAGACTGCAAAGAATGCAGGACAGACACTCCAGGGCTTATATGCTATAGGTTCCGGAGGCATTATGGGAAAAGGCCTGGGACAGAGTATACAGAAGCTTGGTCATGTTCCTGAAGCACAGAACGATATGATTTTTTCGATTATCTGTGAAGAACTCGGACTTTTCGGCGCAGTTTCGGTTATAGTGCTTTTTGCATTAATGATATACAGATTTGCGATTATTATTAAGCATTCCAACGATACATTCGGTTCACTTATCGTTGTCGGAGTGCTTGGACATATAGCGACGCAGGTAGTTCTTAACATAGCGGTTGTTACCAATACAATTCCGAATACCGGAATTTCATTGCCGTTTATAAGTTACGGAGGAACATCGGTTATATTCCTGCTTGCGGAAATCGGCGTGGTTCTTAATGTATCGAAGTGTATCAAGATAGAGGAGTCGGATGTTGAAGAAGGATAGTGAAAAAGCGCAGGAAGAGGTTACAAACGAAAAGGGCAGTACGTT
>JAGAAH010000171.1 GCA_017615375.1 Lachnospiraceae bacterium
AATGTATAAGGCTATTTCCGATACTCTGACCCTTCTTTCTCAGGGAGGTAAATAATATGAGCGCAGGATTATTTACAAGACTTGCGGTTGACGGTATCAAGAAGAACAAAAAGCTCTATATACCATACATTATTTCCCTCGCCGGCATGGTAGCGATTTCTTACGTGGTTTATTACCTCGTTGAGTCTCCCGCCATCAGCAGGATGCGCGGCGCCACCGTTTTATATGCGATTATGGGCATGGGTAAATTAGTAATGGTGGTATTCAGCTGTTTGTTCTTGCTTTACACCAACTCATTTCTTGCAAAAAGAAGAAACTTCGAATTTGCACTTTACAACATCTTAGGTATGAACAAGAAAAACGTGGTAAGAATCCTGCTTGGTGAGACACTTATTGTCGGCACCCTCGGTATTGTATTCGGATTCGCCGCAGGTATTCTTTTGTCGAAGCTTTTTGAACTTATACTTATAAAGATGTGCGGATATCCCGCCGACTATTCTTTCTATCTCGACACCAAGTCGATGGTAATGATTGTTATATTCTATGCGGTTATTATGCTGATCCTTTATATCTTCTCAGCCGCTAAGGTTATTATCAACAAGCCCATCGAATTACTGAGAAGCACCAACGCGGGAGAGAAGGAGCCCAAGATCAACGTACTTTTTGCCATCGGCGGTATTGTTATTCTCGGAGTGGCTTACTGGTACGCGATTAGTATTCAGGACGCGGTTGAGTCATTTAACATTTTCTTTATCGCAGTAATAGCGGTAATCGTGGCGACATATATGCTGTTTCAGGCAGGAAGCGTCTTTATTTGTAAGGTGCTTAAGAAAAATAAAAAGTACTATTACAATCCCAGACACTTCGTACCCGTTTCCGGCATGATTTATCGTATGAAGAGAAACGGTGCCGGCCTTGCCACAATCTGTATACTTGCTACCATGGTAATGGTTATGCTCGGCGCGACGAGTTCTTTGTACATAGGCATGAATTCATCCATTGATAAGATGTATCCTACAGATGTATATATCAGCGCCAATTCCATAGACTCATATGAATCATGGGCGGCACTTGATTCTTCAGAACTCAACGACAAGATTCATTCGAACTTTGAAGATGTTAAGCCTGAAGATGTATTGTTTGAAAGATATGAAGACTTCATAGCTTTGGCCAATGAAGACGGTGTAACATTTTTAAGAGAAGACCAGAATCTTCTGCCCGGTGACGTAGGCAATTACTCAATGGTTGAAATCGCAGAGCTTGATGATTACAACAAGGCTTATAATGCTAACCTTTCTTTGGCAGACGATGAAATATTCTTCCTTCCCAGCACTGCCAAGTTTGAGAAAGAAGTGTTTGATATTGACGGACTTAAGTACAAGGTCGTGGGAAGAGACGAATCGCCCTTCTACGGAACCGATATTGTAAGAAGCTACAGAGCTGTTGTTAAGGATATTAAGAAGCTTAATGACTACGCCATGTCAATAAAAGCACAGGTTACATTGAGCGCCGGTTGGGGATTTAACACCGAATTGACCGATGAGCAGATCATTGAAAAGGCAAATAAACTCTGGAGCGATATCGGTATGTACAGAGTTATCTCCAAGGCAGAAGAGAAGCTTGAATTTAAAGACATGTACGCAAGTTTATTGCTCCTCGGTGTATTCTTAAGTATCGTATTCATGGGCGCATGCGCTTTCATCATTTACTTTAAGCAGCTTACTGAAGGCTACGAAGACGCAAGCGCATACAAGACCATGAGAAGCGTCGGTATGACGGTCAAAGAAATTAAAGCAGGCATCAATTCACAGACCTTGATTACTTTCTTTTCACCTTTGGCACTGGCTGCCGTGCACCTTGCTTTCTCCGCACCGATAGTACGTAAGCTTTTGTTCTTACTAGGTCTTAACGACCTTAAAGTATTTATTATGTCGTACCTGATTTGCTTCGCAGCCTTTGCACTTTTCTACCTTTTGGTGTACAAAAAAACCGTTAAATCGTACGTGGAAATTGTTTCTCAATAAAATTAAAAAAAGTACTTGCAATTTCCCGTAACATACGATAATATATACAAGTGCTCGCGAGAGCGCTTGTATCATGGCTGATTGGTCAAGCGGTTAAGACGCCGCCCTCTCACGGCGGAAACAGGGGTTCGATTCCCCTATCAGCTGCGCAAACCCTTGTAAATCAAGGGTTTTTTATTGCATTTTGATTGAGTCAATCAAAGGTCAATCAAAATAGGGTTCAGTTAGATTACGATTGCAGATTTTATCTGGTTTTCGTAATCTTTTTTTCTTTTATTACAGTAGTAATAGTGTCTTCTCGTCGTTTTAATATCTTCGTGCCCCATGATAGTTTTTACATAAACTTCATCTACGCCGCTGTTTAAAAGAGTAGTTGCAAAGGTTTTGCGTATCTTGTGAACCGATCTGTAATCAATCCCGATATGGCAGTATGATGAACCAATGACATATTTAGACGGGTGGAACACCCGTCTTTTTTGCTACCATAATTAAAAAGTTTGCAACTTAATTTACCTACTACAGAAGATTCTGTGCGCACGATGCATGCAAATGTGCCTCGCCTGTGACGTTGATATCTAAAGATGCAATAAAAGATATGAAAAAATTAAGAATTGGCATCACAAATGTAGATTGACAATACACGTGTTATCAATTTATCATCAATGT
>JAGAAH010000172.1 GCA_017615375.1 Lachnospiraceae bacterium
AGTTTAAATGGCTAAAAAAGTTACAAAAAAAGTGACAAAAAAGCGTGTAAAGAAAAACGTTGAACGCGGACAGGCACACATTCAGTCATCTTTTAACAACACCATTGTTACTTTAACAGATACTGAAGGTAATGCACTTTCATGGGCAAGTGCCGGTGGTCTTGGATTTAGAGGTTCAAGGAAATCTACTCCATATGCTGCACAGATGGCAGCAGAGACAGCTGCAAGAGCAGCATTAGTACATGGTTTAAAAACAGTTGAAGTTATGGTTAAAGGACCAGGATCAGGAAGAGAAGCTGCGATTCGTGCACTTCAGGCTTGTGGTCTTGAAGTTACAAGCATCAGAGACGTTACTCCGGTACCACATAACGGATGTCGTCCGCCAAAACGCAGAAGAGTCTAATAGGAGGTGTAGATTAGAATGGCAGTTAATAGAGTTCCTGTTCTTAAAAGATGCAGATCACTTGGATTGGATCCAGTTTATTTAGGAATAGATAAAAAGTCTAACAGAGAATTAAAACGAGCAAATAAGAAGATGAGTGAGTACGCACTTCAGCTTAGAGAGAAGCAGAAGGCTAAATTCATCTATGGTGTATTAGAGAAGCCTTTCCACAATTATTATGAGAAAGCAGATCAGATGCCTGGTATGACAGGTACCAACCTTATGATCTTACTTGAGAGAAGACTTGACAACGTAATCTTCCGTGCAGGTTTTGCAAGAACAAGAAGAGAAGCTCGTCAGACAGTTGATCATAAGCATGTATTAGTAAATGGTAAGAAGGTTAATATCCCTTCATATCTTGTAAAAGCAGGCGATGTAATCGAACTTACAGAGAAGGCTAAGGGCTCGGTTAAGTATAAGGCTGTTATGGAAGTTACAGGTGGCAGACTTGTTCCTGAATGGTTAGATGTTGACCAGGATAACTTCAAAGCTACAGTAAAGTCATTACCGAATAGAGAAGCTATCGATGTTCCGGTAGATGAAATGCTTATCGTCGAGTTATATTCTAAATAAGGTGTAAGCAATACTTAGCAATACTTAAAATTAATTTAAGGAGGGACTTTGTAGTGTTCGATTTTGAAAAACCAAATATTGAGATTGCCGAAATCTCTGATGATAAAAGGTATGGAAGATTTGTAGTAGAGCCTCTTGAGAGAGGATATGGTACAACACTTGGTAATTCTTTAAGAAGAATTATGCTTTCATCACTTCCCGGTGCAGCAGTTACCAAAGTTAAGATTGAGGGCGTATTACACGAGTTCAGTTCCATCCCTGGTGTCAAAGAAGATGTTACTGAGATTATCATGAACATCAAGAATTTGGCAATCAAAAACACCAGTTCATCCAACGAACCTAAGACTGCTTACATTGAGTTTGAAGGTGAAGGCGTAGTTCATGCAAGTGATATTCAGGTTGATTCCGATATCGAGATTATGAACCCTGATCTTCCAATCGCAACTTTAAACGGTGGTGCAGATTCCAGACTTTATATGGAACTCACTATCGGAAGAGGTCGCGGATATGTAAGTGCTGATAAGAATAAGACAGAGGATACACCAATCGGTGTTATCGCAATCGATTCTATCTATACACCTGTAGAGCGTGTAAATTTACGCGTTCAGAATACACGTGTAGGACAGATGACAGATTATGATAAGTTAATCCTTGATGTATTCACTAACGGCACATTAGCTCCTGATGAGGCAGTAAGTCTTGCGGCAAGAGTTTTATGTGAGCATTTGAACCTCTTTGTAGACCTTTCTGATAGCGCACGTGACGTTGATGTTATCGTTGAAGCTAAGGAAGACGGCAGAGAGAAAGTTCTCGAAATGAATATTGACGAATTGGAGTTATCCGTTCGTTCATACAACTGCTTGAAGCGAGCTAATATTAATACAGTTCATGAACTTACTCAGAAGACACAGGACGAGCTTATGAAGGTTCGTAACCTTGGACGTAAGTCATTTGAAGAAGTTCTTGAAAAGTTGAAAGAATTAGGCTTAGAATTAGCCAATGGTGATGAATAGTTAGGTAAGTCCAAAAGGCGCGAACTATTAATTATAAATACCCATGTTCGTTATGTAAGACCAAAAGGCGATGACGGATAATGTAAAATGGAGGAAATTAGATATGGCAATGTATCGTAAACTTGGCAGAACATCTGACCAGAGAAAAGCATTATTAAGAAACCAGGTAACCAATCTTCTTAACAACGGCAAGATCGTTACAACCGAAGCTAAGGCTAAGGAAGTTCGTAAGATTGCCGAGCATTTAATCACAATGGCAATTAAGGAGAAGGACAACTTCGAAGAAGTAACTGTTAAGGCTAAAGTTGCCCGCAAGGACAAAGATGGCAAGAGAGTTAAAGAAGTAGTTGATGGTAAGAAGGTTACGGTATACGACGAGATTGATAAGACAATCAAGAAGGATAAGCCTTCACGTCTTCATGCTAGAAGAGAAATGCTCAAGGTATTATATCCTGTAAAGGAAGTACCTACAGAGGGCGCAGCTAAGAAGAAGAATACCGTAGAAGTTAATCTTGTAGATAAGTTATTTACTGAGATTGCTCCAAAGTATGAGAATCGCAACGGTGGTTATACCAGAATCGTAAAGATTGGCCAGCGTAAAGGCGACGGAGCTCTTGAAGTTGTACTTGAGTTAGTTTAATAAGGTAGGTTATAAAAGCCGGTGCTTATGCACCGGCTTTTAA
>JAGAAH010000173.1 GCA_017615375.1 Lachnospiraceae bacterium
TGAAGTTCCGCATTTAACGATTGCTCCCGCAAACGGATGCTCGCTTAATACTTCAAGCGAAAAAGCGTATTCCACAAACTTTTTCTCATCTACACCCTCTGCTGGATATATTCTCTTAACTTCCGGATTTCCTTCAGTTATTGTACCGGTCTTATCAAGACAGACTGTTTTACATTTTCCCGTTTCCGTTAACGCTTCGCCTGACTTAAATAAAATATTAAGCCTTGCTCCGACACCGTTACCTACCATAATAGCAACAGGAGTTGCAAGTCCCAATGCGCAAGGGCAACTTATAACAAGAACAGACACTGCTCTTTCAAGCGCAAATACAACGCCTTCTCCCATTAAGAACCAGATTATAAAAGTTATAACCGCGATTCCAATTACAGCCGGCACAAATACAAGCGATACGCGATCGGCAAGCTTGGCAATAGGCGCTTTTTTGGCAGAAGCATCATTTACAAGCTTAATAATTTTGGAGAGCACCGTCTCTTCTCCGATAACCTTTACTTCTCCTTTAATATGACCGTTTCTGTTAATTGTTGCGGCATATACAGAATCTCCGATGCTCTTATCAACCGGAACGGACTCTCCCGTAAGTGCCGATTCATCAACAGATGAATAACCCTCTATTATTACGCCGTCGCAAGGAATCGCTTCACCGGGATTGCAATGAAATATGTCACCCACTTTGACTTCGCTAAGCTCGACTTCGGTTATAACTCCGTTACGCTCGATTCGAGCTTTCTTAGGTGCAAGATTCATTAACGCATTTAATGCATTTGTAGTTTTTCCCTTTGAAAATGCTTCCAAAGTCTTGCCTACCGTTATCAAAGTAAGGATCATTGCGGCAGATTCATAATACAGATTGTGGGCATATTCGTGCACCATTTCCATATTACCCGAATTCATTCCGATATAGATTCTTACCGTCGCATATATGCTCCAAATATAAGATGCGGCAGAGCCCAGCGCAACCAAAGTATCCATATTCGGAGCAAGAGACATCGCACCTTTAAATCCTACAATAAAGAATTTGCGATTAATAATCATTACTATAAGTGCAAGAATCGCTTCAATTAAGGCTTTGATAAGCATGTTATCGGCTAAAAGCTGCGGCAAAGGCCAACCGAACATCATATTGCCCATTGAAATATACATAAGTACAAGAAGAAAGCCCAAAGAAAGAATGAATCTCTTAAAGAGCTTCTTTGTCTCCTCGTCATACATATCTTTAAGGCCAACTCTTTTCTTTGAGTTTTCATCATCAGAAGTTTTATTGTCCGCGCTTTTCTCCAATATAGGCTCTGCTCCGTATCCGGCAGCAACAACCGCCTTAACTATATCGTCAGGCGTTGCGCTTCCTTCAACTTCCATTGAATTGGTTAGAAGATTGACGGAGCATGCAGTTACGCCTTCTACTTTATTAACCGCACGTTCAACTCTTGCGGAACACGCGGCACAAGCCATTCCTTCAACGTTATATTTCATAAAATTCCTCACTTCATGAATTAATCTTAATATACATTTAGTATATCACACCCAAAATAAAAAGGAGTGAGAATTCTCACTCCTTAATATCTTTCTAAATTAGAACTTACCAGCCTTAGCAGCTTCCTCTACGAGTACCGCTACAGCAACCGTAGCTCCTACCATTGGGTTATTACCCATACCGAGGAATCCCATCATTTCTACGTGAGCAGGAACTGATGAAGAACCTGCGAACTGAGCATCCGAATGCATACGACCAAGAGTATCGGTCATACCGTATGATGCAGGACCTGCAGCCATGTTATCAGGATGAAGTGTACGTCCTGTACCGCCGCCTGATGCAACGGAGAAGTACTTCTTACCCTGCTCGATACACTCTTTCTTATATGTACCTGCTACAGGATGCTGGAATCTTGTAGGGTTGGTTGAGTTACCCGTAATGGATACGCCAACGTTCTCATGATGCATAATTGCTACGCCTTCCTGAACATCATCTGCGCCGTAGCACTTAATTGTTGCACGAACGCCTGTTGAATAAGGCTTCTCAAATACAACATTAAGTTTAGCATCCTTATAATCATACTTTGTCTCAACATATGTGAAACCGTTGATTCTTGAAATAATCTGAGCAGCATCCTTACCAAGACCGTTTAAGATAACACGAAGCGGCTTCGTTCTTACCTTATTAGCCTTTTCAGCAATACCGATAGCACCCTCTGCTGCTGCAAATGACTCGTGACCTGCAAGGAATGCAAAACACTCTGTCTCTTCTTCAAGTAACATCTTACCTAAGTTACCGTGTCCCAAACCAACCTTTCTGTGGTCTGCAACGGAACCCGGAATACAGAAAGCCTGTAAACCTTCACCGATTGAAGCTGCAGCATCTGCTGCTCTTCTGTCGCCCTTCTTAATTGCTACGGCTGCACCTACGATATAAGCCCAGCAAGCATTCTCAAAACAGATAGGCTGAATCTTCTTAACCTGATCATATATCTCAAGACCTGCGTCTTTGGTAATTTTCTCAGCTTCTTCGATTGATGCGATACCATACTTCTTGAGTAAAGCATTAATCTGATCTATTCTTCTTTCATATGATTCAAATAAAGCCATAATTATCTCCTTTCTCTATTCCTGACGAGGGTCGATAATCTTAGCTGCGTCGTCTACACGACCGTACTGACCCTTAGCCTTCTCCATTGCAGTTGCCGGATCGTCACCCTTCTTGATGAAATCCATCATCTTGCCGAGAGAAATGAACTGATAACCAATAACTTCATTATCCTTGTCAAGAGCGATACCCGTTACATAGCCTTCAGCCATTTCAAGGTAACGAACGCCCTTTTCCTTTGTTGCATACATAGTACCAACCTGAGATCTTAAGCCCTTGCCAAGATCTTCAAGGCCTGCACCGACAGGAAGACCGTCATCAGAGAAAGCACTCTGGCTTCTGCCGTATACAATCTGTAAGAAAAGCTCGCGCATTGCTGTATTAATAGCATCGCAAACAAGGTCTGTATTTAAAGCCTCAAGTATAGTCTTGCCCTGTAAAATCTCGGCAGCCATAGCAGCCGAATGAGTCATACCGGAGCAACCGATAGTCTCTACAAGAGCTTCTTCGATAATACCATTCTTAATATTAAGTGACAGCTTACATGCACCCTGCTGTGGAGCGCACCAGCCGATACCGTGTGTAAAACCGGAGACATCGCTTATTTCATGTACATTGGTCCATTTACCTTCCTGAGGAATCGGCGCACAGTCATGCTTAGCACCCTTTGCCACAGGACACATGTTTTCTACTTCTTTAGTATAAATCATGTTGTTCTCCTTTCATTCTTCAAAAGTTATATATCGTTACAATTCTAACGCATTCAATCGTTTTCGTAAAGATATTATCAATATTTTTTGTTAACTATATGTTCTTTTTAACTATATGCTCTTTATCCTTATAGATAGAATCCGAAGGAATAACACCGCGAACCGGCGATAACGGATAGATATTGGTGTTACGACCGATAACCGTTCCCGGATTAAGCACGGAATTGCATCCAACTTCAACGTGATCACCAAGCATCGCGCCAAACTTTTTAAGACCTGTCTCAATCTCTTCGCCTTCGCACTTAACAACCACCAACGTCTTATCAGACTTAACATTTGAAGTAATCGAGCCTGCGCCCATATGAGAATAGAATCCGAGGATCGAATCGCCGACATAGTTGTAATGCGGAACCTGTACGTGATTAAAAAGAATTACATTCTTTAATTCCGTGGAATTACCGACTACGCAGTCATTACCGACAATTGCGTTGCCTCTTATAAAAGCGCCCGGACGGACCTCCGTTCTCTCGCCTATGATTGCAGGACCGATAATCGTTGCTGTCGGGTATACTTTAGCCGACTTTGCGACAAATACATTATCTCCGCGATCTTCATATATGTCCTTATCAAGAGTCTTAATAATATCCAATATTTCTGTCTTGATTATCGGCAACACCTCCCAAGGATATACCTTTCCGTTAAATAACGGTGCCGCAATGGTTTCTTCCAACGTGTAAAGATTGCTTATTTTTGCTTTATCCATGGCTTAACCCTCCGTGTTAGTATTCTTATCTTCGAAATCAAAACTTATTCCGGTTTCTTTATCGTATTTTAACCTTGCATCGAATAACGAGCCGCTCTTTGAATGAAATCCGGTTACTTTTTCTTTCGTATGGCCTGTCATTATTAACTCTTCAACAATATTCTCGCTCAAATCAATTTGAGCTACCATATGGCTTATTTTAAAACCGCATGTGCATTCGTAATAATACTTCGTACGAATCAACTTATTATCGCAATTTGGACATTTAATTGATGACTCTGCAGGTGGAACCGCATCGGCAAATTCGAATTTAATCTCTCCGTTATCGAGTTTAAGCATTGCATCAAATTTCTTACCCGCTTTGCTTTTAAATCCCTTAATTAAATCGGTCTTACCGTCCTTAAGAAGTTTCTTTACCTGAGCTTCGGTAATTGTCTTACCGCATATACTTCCTATCGAGAAATTACATGTCGGAGTTTCAATATCCTTATTGCTGCATATATATCCGAAACCGGTCTTCTTAAGCGGTGCAGCGCATACAGGGCACATCATATCCTTTAAAAGATATGCTTCCTTATCGTCAAAATCAAAGCCGATTGTGACCTTTCCCGCATCATCCTTCTCCATTTTAAGAACCGCATCGAATTTCTTTCCCGCTTTGGAAGTAAAGCCCTTTATAAGTCCTGTCTTGCCTTCGGTAATGAGCTTTTTTACATCATTTACATCTAATGATTTACCTGCAATCTGTCCGATTGCAAAATTGCATCCATTGCCCTCTTTACTGTATTTCTCGCAACCGTAGCCAAACGGCGTTGTTACGAGTTCTCCGCCACACATAGGGCAAATCGCGCCAATCTTAAACTTACCCTTAACATTACCGGAGCCAAGTTCCACGAAATCCTTGATTCTGTCCATAAGCTTATCGGTTACGTTGGTATTAATCATTGAAACGGTTTCGTTTCTTATGAAATCTTCAAGCTTTCCTCTGTATTCGGCAAAGTCAACGGTTCCGTTGGTAATACCGTCAAGCCCCTTTTCCCATGAAGCGGTCATCTTCGGATTAAGAAGCTGCGGAACGTTAAGGTCCACCACTTCATATACCATCTCACCGAATTTCTCGGGGGTCAAAACCTGAGTCTTTTTATTAAGATTAAGATATCCGATACGTACAAGCTTATCTATTATCTCCGCACGTGTTGCGGATGTTCCTATACCGGAGCCTTTAATCTGTGCGCGCAGTTCTTCATCCTCGATTAACTGTCCGGCATTTTCCATCGCAAGAATCATCGAACCGGATGTATAGCGCTTAGGCGGTGTAGTCTTTCCTTCGCCTATATCGTATCCGCTTACGTTAATCGAATCGCCTTTCTTTAAAGTCGACGAAAGCTTTAAAAGATCGTCATTATTCTCTTCGCCTTCTTCGCTTTCATCCTTCTCAACGTTCTTTTTTCCTGCAATTTCCAGATATCCGGGTACACTAAGCACTTTTGCGCTTGCATAAAATTTCTCATTATCTACGTTAATCGTAAGCTTAACCGAATCATATTCTGCCGGAGGGTAAAATATCGAAAGAAATCTTCTGACAATCAAATCATAAATCGATTTTTCCAAGTCGTTTAATCCCTTATAAGCATCCACCTGTCCGGTCGGAATAATCGCATAGTGGTCTGTAATCTTTGAATCATCGGTATATGCAGTCTTAGCAATACCTTCGTACAGTTTATTGTTAATTATATTATCTACGAAAGTTACAGTCGGTTCGTATTTTTTAA
>JAGAAH010000174.1 GCA_017615375.1 Lachnospiraceae bacterium
AAGATCGTTATATATGCTCTTTCTCTCTGCCGAAATGCCTTCTTTTTCCAGATTGGAAAGTATCTCAGACATGGTAAGCTGGTGCTTTTCATCGCTTAAGCGTAATAATATGTTGGTAAGTGCCGTAAGCTTAAGCTTCTGATTCTCGGATTTTGCCATCGTTTTCTCCTACTCGTCAAATTCAACCGTTACATAAAACCCCGCTTCGGTTGCCTCTATCTTGGTAACTTTTCCCTCGGTTGCGGTAAGGCGCTCCGTCGGCTTATAATTTGCCGACATGGCATATGCCCTTCCGAGTGTGTAATAATAAGATGTCGGGAGCTTGCCTTCCGTTACAGGCAATATATCGCCTTCTTTGCACAATCCCTCGCGCTCCATTTTAAATATCATCTCGCGCATCTTATTCACCTTCTATCTCGGCAACAAGAACATTTGTCGTTCTCTCGCTATAGATTAAATAGTCCATATCATCATTGGTAATTACACAGGAATCACCTGTCGACAATTCAACAGGATCCGCATTGGAGAATCTTACCTGAACGGCACCGATTGCAAATATAAGCACCGTACCACCCTTTAACGCGGTTCTTTTAACGCCGATTGGAAGCACAGAAAGTCTTCCGTTGGCGCCTTTAAGCATCAGGTTAAAGTCTGTTGCCTTGCCTATGCAGTGTACCTTATCTTCGCCCTCAAACTCCACTATATCGAGCGGAGACAATATCTTCGGCTCATTGTCATTAATGTGCAACTCCATATCTCCGTGAACAAGGGAGATAAATCTATGTACCCCTTTAAGCTCGGTAAAATCCGACTCTTTTGCTTCCACAACCGCGGAGCTTAATCTCGCATGGAATCTTCTCTCCGAATAATCGCCTTCTTCCGGAAGGATAAGAATCTCTTTCGTAACACCGCCGCTCCATTCGCTTACCTTATAATCTTCCTTCTTAACTACCTTAATCATTATTACACCTTCCTAATAAGTTCTATATAGCCTGCGCCGTTTTCAGCCACGACATGACCGACGGCACCGTTAATTATCGTCATCATCGGATGCACATGTCCTACATCCGCCTCCATTATAATAGGCACGCTATCGCCAAAAGCTCTAACAAAAGCGTCTCTATAGCTCATATCCATCATTGTGCTCTCGAAACATACGCGTCCCACAACTATCCCCTTAAGGTACTTAAACCATCCGGCATATTCCATCTGTAAAAGCGCATGATACGTATCTTCCGCGCTTAACGCAAATATATCAAAATACCAGATAAACCCGTCCTCTTTATACTTTTCAAGGAAGTTCGTTACATCACCGTACGGTGTTCCGACAAGATCCCTTAATACGTCAAGACATCCGCCTATCATTCTTCCCGTCATATCAACAGGCTTATCATCCAAAATCTTATATACGGTATTTTCATTAAATTGATAACCCTTATCCGTTGTAAGATGACCTCTTTGATATCTCTTACTTGATTCCTGCTTAATATCTTCGCCTTTAAGGATTTCCAAAGTTATCTCCAATGATTCATCAAGGGGATTCATCGCAAAGCCCTTCACATTCGGTCCGTATACTGTCGCAACATCGCAAAGTACCGCCAGCGGAAACGTAAGGTTTGTATTATCGGAATATCCCATAAACCACTTATTAAGCGCTTTTAACCTATCAAAATCAAGATACGGCAGAATCTCTTCCATAAAGTCTCCGCCCGTAGCCGATATTATCGCATCTACAGACTCATCCTCGATAAGTGATATTAATTCTTCCGCTCTGACTTTTCCCTCCGCGCTTACGATTCCCGTATTTCGCACAGATTTACTTTCCTTTATCGTAAATCCTTGCTCCGTAAACATACGAACGGCAAGATCAAATTCATCAAGGCTCTCGCCAACACCTGCGCTTGGAGCAGGAACTCCAATTGTACTTCTATCGTCTATATTCTTCGGATATTTCATCTTAACCTCTACATCTGATGCTTGACTATAGTATATTCATCGCCCGGTCTAAAGTACGGGCACTTCTTATAATCGGAGGTAAGGAATCTCGCCAGCTCATCTTCATCAAGATACACGCTGCAGCTGTACTCGTCCATTTCCTCGTCGTATTCAAAGTTCATGCAATTATCGCATTCCATATAATCAGGCATAATTCGCACCTCATTTCATATGACACTACCTTAATAATATCAAAATCCGTATTCACTTTCAAATTAAAAAGAAGCACTTTTACCCAAGTAAAAAGTGCTCCGTTCTATTGTTTAAAAGAATTTAAGATTCATGTTGGCAGTGCATTCGCAAAGGAATTCCGCAAGTAATTCAATGCACTCATTAACGTCATCCAAAGAACCCGTCTCATCAGGACAATGCATATAGCGAAGCGGAATCGAAACCAACGCAAACGGCACACCGATTCCCGTCTTATGCATAACATCGCCGTCAGTGCCGGTTCTTCCGTTTGCTGCCTCATACTGAACTTTAATCTTCATCTTGTCGGCAGCTTTCTTAAGACGCTCATTAACAATCTTATGAACCGAAGGATTATTGCAGAGTACAGGGCCTAATCCTACTCTTATATCACCCGTATTGGCACTGTTCGTACCCGGATAATCGGTGGCGTAAGTTACATCAACCGCAATTGCAATATTCGGCTGAACTCTCGACGCACTGAAATATGCACCGTTCATGGTTGTCTCTTCGCCTGTTGTCGCTGTAGCGTAAGCACCAATCTTGCAACCTTTCTTTTTCGCAAGAGAAACAGCTTCCATTACTATAAAAGCGCCTAACCTGTCATCAAGTGCGCGGCCGGTTATTCTGTTATTAAGAAGTTCCCTGTATTCCGTATCAAAGGTCACGGTATCACCAAGAGATACGCGCTTTTCTGCATCCTTCTTATCCTTAGCACCGATATCAATCGTTAAATCGCTTGCTTTAAGTTCTGCATTCTTAGAGAGGCTTCT
>JAGAAH010000175.1 GCA_017615375.1 Lachnospiraceae bacterium
CGTATACAGGGATAGATTAATTAAAAAGGGTATTGTTGAAGGTAGCAGAAGAGGATGGCTAGAGTTTACGTTGCCGTTCTTTGACGAGTATATAAAAGAACATACGTTATCATAGAGCAATTGAGACGGATGGATATGTAAATAAGAATGCCAAGGGAAGCGATGTGTTAATCTATTCAAAGTGCTTGATTGTAAAAAATACAAAGTGAAGGAAGCAAATGGCTTGTAAAATGGAAGGCATGAAAACTGTATTTGAAACAGAGAATATCAAGTTTGTTGAACTTAATGAGCTATTTATACCGGATTATCTTAAAAGCGTAAAAGAAGATAATGTTGCAAGCCTATTGGGCATATCGGAGGAAGAGGCTGAGGAAGACGAGATATACTGGATTCGTATGAATATCGAGAAAAAAGCGCCTGTATTTCCGATAATTGAGAAGAAGACCGGAGAGTTCATTGGTAGTATTGAGCTTATGGATGTTCATGATTCGGAAGGTGAGATAAGCATTACAATAATAGAGAATATGAGAGACAAGGGTTATGGAAGCGAAGCCGTATCTGCGATTGTCGAATATGGAATGAAGGAGCTTAAATTAAATAGGATTATATTAAGTGTGTCTCGGGATAACCTAAGAGCAATTCATGTGTATGAAAAGTGCGGATTCCGTGAGTATGGTCGTACAGAGGAAGACGTATTGATGGAAGTGGTAAAGGAAAATGGGTGACATAATATGTTTGCAGCAATTTGAATATGGTGATGCAGAATTGTTGAGAGTAAATCAAATGCCGGACGCTTCTATAGAGGAAGTTAGAAGGATAATTGAATCATGGAAAACAAAAACATTTGAGGGAAAGTATTTTGAGATGTTTGCATTAACTGTAAATGATGCTGTAGTTGGAAGCATATCATTGTATGGACGCGCGGATAAAATTGCATCAATAGGTGCAGAGATTTTTCCGGATGAGCGAGGCAAAGGGTATGCTGTGGAAGGTTTAAAGCTTGTAATGGAAAAAGCGAAAGGAATGGGATACTTGTTGGCGCAAGACCAGGTTAGAGCGGATAATGCAGCAAGCATTGCATTACATGAAAAGCTCGGATTCGAAACGGACGGATATGTATATAAGAATGCAAAGGGAAGAGATGTGTTAATCTATTCAAAGTGTCTGATTGGATAAACTTAATGGTTAAAATGCATCGGCTTTATTGGTTTTTCAATTATCGATGCTTAAGAAGCTTGAGTTAGGTGGAATTAAGCATCGGAAAATACAAAAAAGGCAGTTTCGATGTTAAAAATGATAATAAGTGATTAAATATGGCATCGGGAAATGCAGAATTGTAAACCCCGATGCTTTTTGGTTAAGATTTGGTTAATTAGGTCGTCCCGTCTCGATACGGAATTCTGAAATAATAAAAGGGTGTCCAATTGGACACCCTCTTATTATTCCAGAGCGCGAGACGGGACTCGAACCCGCGACCCCGACCTTGGCAAGGTCGTACTCCACCAACTGAGCCACTCGCGCATATTTACTTGGTTGCGTCAGCAACAATAACGATTATAAGGTATAGGTCTTATATTGTCAAGGGTAAAATTTAAAAAAATGAGAAATTTTTCGTTTGAAAAATAGAACTTATTCTAACAGATTTTTAATTGAAACTTATGGGGTGATTATGTAAAATAAGGTGTAGGTTTTTGGAAAAAGTTGATTGGAGTGTATGGATTATGAGTCTTGCTGATGGTATTTTTAAAGCTATGTGCCGCGATATTATCGATAACGGTACCAATACTATGGGTGAAAAAGTTCGTCCGAAGTGGCCTGACGGTGAACTGGCTTACACGGTTAAGAAGTTCGGCGTGGTTAATAGATATGACCTTCGTAAAGAATTCCCGGCGTTAACGCTTCGTAAGACTGCCATTAAGCTTGCTACTGACGAAGTTTTATGGATATGGCAGAAAAAGTCCAATAATATTAATGACTTAAAGTCTCATATCTGGGATGAATGGGCAGATCCTGACGGTTCTATCGGTAAGGCTTACGGTTATCAGCTCGGTGTTAAGCATGAGTATAAGGAAGGCATGATGGATCAGGTTGATCGTGTACTTTATGATCTTAAGAATAATCCGTACAGCAGAAGAATCATGACTAACATATATGTGCATCAGGACCTTCATGAGATGAATCTCTATCCTTGTGCATATTCTATGACTTTTAATGTAACCAAGGAAAAGGACAGCGACAAACTCGTTCTTAACGGAATTTTAAATCAGCGTTCGCAGGATGTCCTTGCTGCCAATAACTGGAATGTATGTCAGTATTCAATGCTTCTTATGATGATAGCGCAAAGTGTAGATATGATTCCGGGCGAGCTCGTGCATGTAATTGCGGATGCTCATATATACGACAGACACATTCCGCTTGTTGAAGAGCTTATCACAAGACCTGAATTCCCGGCACCGCGCGTTACTCTTAATCCTGACGTCAAGAACTTCTACGACTTTACGACGGATGACATTAAGATTGAAGGATACGAGGCGGGTCCGCAGATTAAGGATATACCGATTGCAATTTAGTGATTTATAAAGGTGATATAAGATGAATATAATAGTAGCAGTTGATAAGAACTGGGGAATCGGATACGAGAATAAGCTTCTTACATCCATCCCTGAAGATATGAAGTTCTTCCGTGAGACTACCATGGGTAAGGTTGTGGTTATGGGAAGAAAGACGTTGGAGAGTTTTCCTAACGGTTTACCGTTAAAGAACAGAACCAACATAGTCTTAACGAGAAGAAAGAATTATGATGGTCACGGCGCGATTATCGTGCATGACGAAGACGAGCTTATGAAAGAGCTTGAGAAATATGATTCCGAGGATATCTTCGTAATCGGTGGGCAGAGCATTTACGAGATGCTTCTTGATAAGTGCGATGTTGCGCATGTTACCAAGATTAATTACGAGTATCGTGCGGATGCACACTTTCCGAATCTCGATGAGAGGGATGACTGGAAGGTGACGGGAATGAGTGATGAGAAGACGTATTTCGATCAGGAGTACTACTTCTATAGATATGAGAGAGTGTAAGTAATGAATAAAGCTTTGATTTTTGATGTAGACGGAACATTGTGGGATGCGGTATCGGTTATAACCGATTCGTGGAATCATACCGCAAGCAGGTATCCGGAGATTACAACGACGATTGCACCGGATGAGATGAGCAAGTTCATGGGACAGCCGATGAGCGCTTTTGTAAAACTGTTCCCGACTATTGACGAGGAAAAAGCGCTTGAAGTTTTGGATAGATGCTGTCTTGAAGAAATTGATTATCTTTACGACCATCCGGGACATCTCTATGATGGTATGAAGGAGACGATAATAAAGCTTTCCAAGGAATACGACTTATA
>JAGAAH010000176.1 GCA_017615375.1 Lachnospiraceae bacterium
GAATAATATCATATCCCGTAACAAGAACGTCTGTCGGATAGTAATAATCAAGGTCTTCCGTCTTATCCGGCCAGCCTAATGTCGAGAATGGCCAAAGTGCCGATGAGAACCATGTATCAAGCGTATCTTCATCCTGCTTAAAGTTCGGACCGCCACACTTAGGGCATTTATCCGGTGCCGCATTTCCTACTACAATCTCGCCACAGTCCTGACAATAATATGCAGGGATTCTGTGTCCCCACCAAAGCTGACGGCTTATACACCAATCGCGCATACCCTCAAGCCAATGGAAATATGTCTTGTTGAAATGTTCAGGGACAAATTTAAGGTCGCCCTTATCAATTGCTTCCATAGCAGGCTTAATAAGTTCGTCCATCTTAACAAACCACTGCTTCTTAATCATAGGCTCTACCGTCGTATGACATCTGTAGCATGTACCTACGTTATGGCTATGGTCTTCTATTCTTACGAGTAAGCCCATCTCGTCAAGTTCCTTAACGATGGCCTTTCTCGCTTCATATCTGTCCATTCCCGCAAATTTTCCGCCGTTCTCATTGATTGTTGCATCATCATTAAGAACGTTGATTTCAGGAAGATTATGACGCTTGCCAACCTCGAAGTCGTTAGGGTCGTGTGCAGGCGTAATCTTAACAACGCCGGTACCGAATTCCATATCTACATAAGAATCCTCTACAATCGGAAGTACACGCTCCATAAACGGCAAGAATACCTTGCGTCCCTTAAGGTGAGAATATCTCTTATCTTCAGGATTAATCGCAACCGCGCTATCACCAAGCATTGTCTCCGGACGTGTCGTTGCAAACTCAAGGAATTCCGTTGTAGAAGGCTTACCATTCTCATCGATTAACGGATACTTGATATGCCAGAAATGTCCTGCCTGCTCCTCATGTTCAACTTCCGCATCGGAAATTGATGTCTTACATACCGGGCACCAGTTAATGATTCTGTTGCCTTTATAGATAAGGCCCTTCTTATGAAGGTTGATAAATACTTCGTTTACAGCCTTTGAACAACCTTCGTCCATTGTGAAACGTTCTCTTTGCCAGTCGGCCGCAGAACCTATCTTATGAAGCTGGTTAACGATTCTTCCGCCGTACTCAGCCTTCCATTCCCAAGCTTTTTCAAGGAACCCTTCACGTCCCAAATCCTTCTTGTCAATTCCCTGCTCTTTTAATTTCTCGATAATCTTAACTTCCGTTGCAATTGCGGCATGATCCGTACCCGGCTGCCACAAGGTATTATATCCCTGCAGTTTCTTATATCTTATAAGAATATCCTGCATTGTATTATCAAGTGCATGGCCCATGTGAAGCTGTCCCGTGATATTTGGCGGCGGCATCACAATGGTAAAAGGCTTACGGGATCTGTCTACTTCCGAATGGAAGTATCCCTTATTCATCCACTTCTCATAAAGTCGATACTCAATCTGTTTCGGATCGTAGGTCTTTGCGAGTTCTTTACTCATAACATATTCCTCCTTAACTTCTCCCGTAAAAAGCTTTTAGGAAAAAGAAAAGCCCTTACAGGAATCTCCTGTAAGGGCGTGTTATCGCGGTACCACCTTACTTATGCATTAAGCATATCTCATTAGTTCTGTAACGGGAACACCCGGAGTACCCTACTAAAAATTTCAGGCATCGGTTCCAAAGCTACCTTCCTTATACCCTCCTTCGACACCTTACAGCCGGTGGGTTGTCTTCTCTTTAAGGCATTAAGTATAAGTACTCCTCTTTGTCATCACCTTTATCATTTGAATACTAATATATACCAGCGTTTCTTAAATTGCAAGAACTTTTTAACCGTGATACTTTACAGAATGGTCGATTAATCTTTCGCCCTCGTACTTAAGCATCATTGTAAAAAAGCTCTTCCCGTTACTAAGCTCATTAAAGAAAAGCTTGTCGCCTTCCCAGATAGGTAAGTCACAGACCTTATCAACGGGTACCCACTCGAGGTTACCTTCGTCACATTCAATCATCTCACCCGTATAATCCGTCGCGGTAAATAGGTACATATACTCGCCTTCCCATTTATCCGAAAGAAATGTAACTATACCTCGAAGTCTGTATTCGGTAAGAGTAAGTCCCGTCTCTTCTTTCACCTCACGAAGAAGGCATTCCTCCGGAGTCTCGTTTTCCATAAACTTTCCGCCGATTCCCACCCACTTGTCGTGGTTTAAATCGTTAACCTTCTTAACTCTGTGAAGCATCAGGTATTTATTGTCTTTTTCTATATAACAAAGCGTGGTATTAAGCATATTTTCTCCTAGCCTACGTTTCCTACACTTATTGACATAACATTCGTCTTCTTCTTAAGAAACTCTACGAATTCATCCGGATCAATCTCCTCCGGCGCCATAACAAGAAGTCCTACGGTTGCCTTGCCTTCTTCGATTTCAACGCTATGCTCTACAATCTTTATTTCATGGATTTCAAAGTATTCCTTAAGAAGCTTTCTTATTTCCGGAGAACTTGCCGCAACCACTCTTATCTTTTGAGTAATCATTGCATCAGGTCCGAAGAGGAATTTGTGCATAAGAATCTGTATAAGCATAATCATAACCGTCACACCGATACCCAAAATGTACATACCGGCACCGATCGAAAGTCCTATTCCGGCTGTAGCAAAAATACCTGCTGCCGTGGTAAGTCCCTTAATTGTATTGCCGTTTTTAAATATTACGCCCGCACACAGAAACGAAATACCGCTTACTACCTGTGCCGCCAATCTCGCGCCGTCAGCCTGAATCGGAACTCCGTATAATGAAATGTTGCCTGCCACAAAAGCGAATCTCGAAAGTATCATTACAAGCGAAGATGCCATACACACAATTATATGTGTTCTTATACCTGCTTCCTTATAACGTCTGCTTCTTTCAAATCCTATTCCTGCGCCGCATAATCCGGCTATGACGATTCTTAAGAAAAGTTCCGCGTACTGTTCTGCTGTCATGCCGTAAGACAAAAAATTCAATACATTGCTCATGCCTTAATCCTCCGGTCCTTTATTATTCGTACTTTCTGTTAAACAAATCATATAAACATGGTACCACAAATAATGTAAGAAGTGTACCGTATGTAAGTCCTCCGATTGTAACAACCGCCATAGGCTGGCTCATCTCCGCACCCATACCGACGCCTATCGCCATGGTCGACATAGCGAAGATTGTCGTTAATGCCGTCATAAGAATCGGGCGAAGTCTTGTGCGTCCTGCTTCGACAATCGCATCACGGCGTTTCATTCCGCCTTCTATTAGCTTATTGGTATAATCCACAAGCACGATACCGTTATTGGCGATAACTCCCGCAAGGATAATAAATCCGAGTATCGATATAACGCTCACTTCCATTCTTGCAATGGTAAGTCCCAAGAAACCTCCGGTAATCGCAAGCGGAATCGTAAACATAATGATAAACGGCGATTTTAACGACTGGAACTGGGCAACCATTATAAGGTAGATAAACGCTACCGCTATCGCCATCATAAGAAGCAGCTGCCTTATCGCATCGTTAATTGCATAGTCTTCACCTGCCATTTCGATTTCATATCCCGCAGGTACATCGATTTCTTTAATCTTATCACTGATTTTATTGGATACAAGACCGATATTATGGTCTTCATCTATTCCCGCAGATACTTCAAGATAGCGCTTTTGTCCTTCTCTGCTAATCTTGGTAAGCGTATCCGTCTCGATAATTTCCGCTATATCGCTTATCTTATATTCATAATATGTATCTTCACCGTTCCCGACAGGTGAGGTAAAAGTTATATTGCCAAGTTCTTCGGCGACAGGCTTCGTCTTATCAACCGACTTAATGTATACATCATAAGAACTTGTATACGTATATACCGTCGTTGCCGCGGTGCTGTCC
>JAGAAH010000177.1 GCA_017615375.1 Lachnospiraceae bacterium
ATCCTTTAATGCCTTGCCTGGCTTAAACTTAGGTGCCTTTGAAGCCTTAATCTTCATTTCAGCGCCTGTCTGAGGATTTCTACCAACTCTAGCTGCTCTCTTAGCTACTTCGAATGTACCAAATCCAACTAACTGAACCTTCTGGCCCTTCTTAAGCTCTTTTGCTACTGCTTCTGTGAAAGCCTTTAAAGAAGCCTCTGCTGCCTTCTTGGAGATACCAGCCTTCTCAGCCATAACTGCTACTAATTCTGCTTTGTTCATTATTAAGTTCCTCCTTGTATTATTAATACTGGATATTTTATTATGTTGAGATTTCTCTCACTTCTTATTTATACTTTCTTTTTAAGCATTTGTCAATAAAAAATAGCCAAATTATTCGATTTTTTGTGTGTTTTTTCGTCGAAATATACTCAAAATACAAGGTCTTGTAGAATCAGATTGTTAAACATACAATTAACAATCTTTGCAAATGCCCTATTTATCACTGTTATAGGACTTTACTTTATATGCTCTGTCAATTTCCCGCATTATTGCCCGAAACAGTATCATTATCGTCATCATCTTCTAATTTTTCAAGATTAATGTCGATTATAGCCGTCTTAGAATTGACAAACAGGATTCTGTTCCACTCTTCATATCCGTCAAGCGCACAAATTATTCTATACATTCCGTACTTAAGCGAAATAGGCTGCGAATAATCAACCGCCTTACCGTTAATCGTAAGCACCGCGCCCGGCTGAGATACCAAGAATGTAACCTTACACCTTTTAATATCATTATTTACAAACTTAGACAGATTAACAAATGTTGTCTTATTATCTTCGACAGTAACTTCCGCAGAACCGCTCTGGTCACCATTGGCAACGGATAACGTATACGTTCCGCATCTTACGTTAATACGCATATCCTTTGTTATCTTTCCGGCCATAATATTACCTACAATGTAATATCCGCCCTCAAAATCCTTGGTATTGGTAAAAGCGAGCACTCCGTGTCCCGTCGTTATCTGCACGGAATATATGGTTTTCTCATAACCGTAAACCGTAATCATCTCGTTACCGGTGATTCTGTCTCTGTCAATGATATCAAAGCCCTTATATACAGGGGTATTCTCCGGAATATAATACTTCTCTCCGCCGATAACCATCATATCTTTCTCAGGATCTATGGAGAAATCGTCAACATCATCATATCTGAATACATCTGCAGAAATCTTACATTCCAAGATAAGCTGCTCCGATTCTTTAACCTTAAGTTCCACCACATCTCCCGGTGTAAGATCGTGCACTGTCATATAGGAACCGTATCTGCTTATAAATGCGCTTCTTCCGGAATATGCGAATACATACTTTCTGCTGGATTTGCCTATACGCAAGAAATTAACGAGGCTTGCTGCCTCATTGATTCCCTCATATACAAATAACGTCGGAAGCTCCTTTTCAGTCTCTTCCTCGTTTTTCTTTGAATTACCCGAAGAAACCGGTGGCAATCCCGTTCCTCCGCCACCGATAACAATCGCAGGATTCTTCTTTCCGCAAGCAGAAAATACGGAAATAAGAAGTGTAAATAATAAAATCACAACAGTAATTCGATAATTAATTTGCTTTTTCATCATACTTCTCCTTTCCGTAAACGATTGTAAATCCTATTAAAGGCATGCTGTCTTAAGATCGTTATTGTTATATATAACCCTTATCTCGACGTCGCCCGCAGCTCTTGCGGCTTCGGCCAACTCCTGATTAATGCTTTTATCCTTATTGTCCATAAGAAGAATGACCGGATGCATCTCGCGTTCGAGCACGAATTCCGCCATTTCGCGAAGCTTATCTCCCATTGCCTTAACATCAGCTTCATTATATGAAACCTTCGACGGCTTAATTTCCATCTTCTTATATATTCCTACCATCTTAAAAGCTCTCATAAAAAGATATCCGAAAGTATAACGTGTGTAGAACGCTATAGGATATTTGAGCTTTCTTTTCGGCTTCTTCTCGTTTAATGCCATAAATATGTGCGGGTGAATGATTTCATAGTCAGCGGGTGTTCTTAAGCCCTTGTTCTTACTGTAATCACCGTAGTCCACAAATATCTTAACCGTACCACCCGGCTTTACGTGCGAATAATATGTCTTAAGTGCCGCAAAATCCATATCGAGCGCGCGCTTATAAGTCATGCACATATAGACTTTCTGCTGATATTTTCTCGGATATAAGTATTTAAATACCTTACCTTGACCGACAAGAATGCTGTCGGTATTACGCCATCTTAAATCTTTAAAATAGCTCGTCGGCTTATCATGTCTTAAAAACTTAAAATAGGCTTTATTTGCAAGATAAAGTAAGATTCCGATTAATACTATGATAAGAGCGATTATAACGATAATCTTAATTATTCCTTCCATAATCACCCTCCTAGTATCCCGGACAGCATCTTGACTCAAGGAACATCTTAAAATGTCTGTCAAGCATGCTTATCGTTGTCATGTCGTCATCTTCTATTGTAAATCCGAATATATCGGTATTCTCCAATACACGCTTCTTGCTCGATGTCTTAACTATAGGCACAAGACCTCTCTCTGTATGGAAACGAAGCATAAGCTGTGCAACCGACACATTATATTTGCGTGCAAGTATATTAAGAGTCGCATCATTTGCAATTTCCGGAATCATACGGCATAACGGGCTATACGCCTGCACAACGATTCCGTGGTCCTTACAGTAATTAACAAGCTCTTCTTCTACATTAAAAGGATGAATCTCATTTTGCATAACATGCGGAGTTATTGTCGCACCGTCTTTAATAAGGCGCTCAAAATGGCGGATTCTGAAATTACATACGCCTATGCTCTTTATGATGCCCTCTTCATAGAGCTTTTCCATACACTTATAGGTTTCTGTATAAAAGTTCGGTTCCGGCCAGTGTATAAGCAATAAGTCAAGGTATGAAAGATTAGTCTTTTCAAGCATTTCTTCGACATACTTTCTTATATCGCCTTTGCCTTCCATCATCTGCCACGAATCAATCTTACTATCGACAAAAAGATCGCTTCTCTTAATGTCACTATGCTTTGACAACGACTTATGTATAGCGTTGGCAAGCATTTCCTCGGTCTTATAGCTCGGCGAAGTATCAAAGCCATACACGCCATGCGTTAATGCTTCTTCAACAACTTCATCCATATCGGACTCTTTATTCATCTGAAATGAACCGAGCATAATCTTCGGTATCTTTACTTCGTTACTTAGTGAAATGGATTCCATTTTTTAACCGCTTTCTCCACTTTTCTTTCTACTTTTTCCATTGTGGTCTTCTTCTCTTTGAAGCTGTCACGGAATGCCTTCAATATATCCGCATCCTTATCCTTCTCCGTAAAAATCTCGAATACCTGCGGACAATCTGCATTTGGATTAATGAATGCATCGATATTTGCATCAAACTCTTCCTTATTATGAGCCGAGAAGTAATTAAAGTGTCTGCTCTTAATCCAGCCCTCGGCATCCGTTGAATGCTCTGCCGCAATATGCCAGTTTATGGTCGGGATGAGCTTCTGTCCCATAAAGTAATGGAATTCTGCCGCACCGTGGTTATTGATAAGGAAGATTCTTACATTCTTTCCGACATGCTTAATCTGCAATGCGTTCATATCGTAGAAGAAGCTTAAGTCGCCGATTACAAGGAAACAAAGCTTATCAGGGCTTGCAACCGACTGTCCCATAAATGTCGACATTGAGCCGTCTATACCAAAAGCTCCCACGTTACTGTATGAAATCATGTTAGGCTCTACGGTACAATACGACATGATACGTGTTGCATTTAAGATTCCCAAGTGCATAAGGCTTCCTGCCGGCATCTTCTCGGATAATTTCTTAATTGCATATGAATTGGAATACTCAAGTTCAGGGAACTTGGCGAGCTCCATATATTCTGCCCACTGCTTAAAGTACATAAGGTCGTTTCCGACACCCTCTTCGTCATCGCCGCCGTAATACTTAAAGAAATCATAAGGCGTACACTCGAATACCGTGGTTAAGCTCTTAACCACATCGCAGATAACGCCGTCTTCGGCAATTGACCAATGCTCGAACTTACCGCATCTTGCACGAAGAAGGTCTTTGATTCTCGATACGAAATTGCCGCCTAAAGTAATTACTATATCAGGAATAAACTCATCGAACTTCTCAAGCGGCATAACCTCGCATGCGCCATAGATATTGAGGCTTCCCTCAACTTCCACATTGGAGATACGCTCTGTTGCTATAACACAGTTATACTTCTTGGCAAACTGCTCCATATATCCGTATTCTTCGCTTGTTGCCGGTGTTCTCTGACCGCATACAACAAGGATCTTCTTTGCTTCATAGAGACGATTCTTTCTGTTCTCCCACATTTCTTCGTCTCTTGCGTATTCGATTCTTTCAATCTTCGTAACCTTAGGAAGCCCTTCTTCCTGGAACATTCCGATACCACCGGATATCGGCACGTTAATCTGAACCGGACCCATTCCGTGATGCTTAACTTCCAATATGGCCTCGTTAACAAGACGCTGACAATACCAATCGTCTTCAGGTGCTTCGATCAAAGGAAGATTAACGCACTTCTTGCAGAAGTTTTTGAACATATCCACCTGATCGATCATCTGATTCTCCATCTGTCCAAGAAGTCTCGGGTTACGATCACAGGTAATTACAAGAAGCGGCACTTTTAAATAAAATGCCTCCGTAATTCCCGGCATATAGTTAGACGCTGCAACAGATGAAGTACATACTATTGCAACGATTTCATTTCCAAGCTGCTGTGAAAGACCGATTGCAAAGTAAGCTGCAGATCTTTCATCTACTACGGAGTAACATGTAAAGAACGGGTCCTCCTCAACGGAATGTGATATCGGGATATCACGTGCTCCCGGCGAAAGAACCATATGATGAACTCCGTGCTCCTTAAGGAGCTGTACGAGATACTGAACATTCTTAATCTTCGAATACATTTTAATCTCCCCCTATTTCTCTACTATACTTTCAAGATATCTGATAGACTCGGCACGAAGGGCCGCTAAAGCCTCCATTGCTCCGTCAAAATTAATCTCTTCATCTATCGTAATGCCGTCATTAACATTACGTACGGGCTCTAAGATTCTTCTGTTAATATTAAGTGCGGTAAGAAGATCGTAAACCCTATTATTAAATCCTCCCTTTGTCGTAAGCTCCGAGAGGAACTGCTTTCTATATATGATTGAGAATACCGTTCCGTGGAAGGAATTCGTAATTACATACTCTGCATCATGTATAAGCGTAAGGAATTCATTCGGTGTAACGGCATGAAGTATATCTACTCCCGGCTCGCGAAGGTCCATCTTAACACGATTGTGAAGATGAACTATCTTAAGATTCTTCTCTTTCGCAAGCTCCTTCGCATACGATACCATATGATTTTCCGGATGAACCGAATAGATAAATATATACTTCTCTTTGATTACTCTGTTCTTATTAACGAGTTCTTCCCACTTATCAGGTGTAAGAAGAAGCGTAGGATCGATGTCGCAGTGTACGTCATCTCGCCCCGTAAGCTCTTTTACATAATCCGCAGCGCTTTTTTCACGAAGCGAAATCTTATCGAACTTACGAATTGCATCAACGTCCTCTTTCTTAAGCTTATAAGTTCCGAGCGATACCGCATAGGAATTTTTCATCTTGGAATCATTAATCTTATCAAGAAGGTAATTTCTGTCGTTACCGCTTATATCCATGTTCCATACCTGGTCGGAGCCTGTGATAATCTCATCAAAATCAGCTTCCATCTTAGCTTCGTCGCCCTTATTATATGGCTTTGAAAGCTCCAAGTAGCGTTCCTCAAACTTGCGGAACATTTCTGTCTTTTTCTTTACATACGGTACGCCTTTCAAGGTATACTTCCAGCTTCTTAACTTTTTCTTATTAAGTCCCCATAAAAGTCTGTAGGCTTTTTCCACGAAAGGACACCTGTAATCTATAACCTTGGTATCCATTCCGTAATCTCTAAGCGCTTCCTGCAAACCGTACGCCTGTAAAAGCGCCCCGTAATTAATTGCACGATGAAATGTAAGAATACCTATGGTTTTTCTTTTCCTGTTAGCCGGC
>JAGAAH010000178.1 GCA_017615375.1 Lachnospiraceae bacterium
GACAGATATTCCTTAATCTGCTTTCGAATTCGTGTAAGTACACCGGAGAAGGCGGCAATGTAGATTTTACGGCTACGGTTCTTTCGGAGAAAGACGGTATAGTAACCGTAGAGTTTAAGGTAAAAGATACCGGCATAGGTATGTCCGAGGAATTCCTTGCACATGCGTTTGATGCTTTTTCACAGGCCAATACCAGTACGATAGATACGAGACAGGGTTCCGGACTCGGCTTATCGATAGTTAAGCAGCTGGTTGATCTTTTTAAGGGAAAGATTGAAGTTACGTCAAAGAAGGGGTATGGAACCGAAGTTAAGGTTATCCTTAATCTCGAAGAGTGCGAGAATAAGACTGCAAAGAAGGAATTGGCCGAGAAGGCAAAAAGCGGAGACATCAGCGGTAAGAGAGCGCTTGTTGTCGAAGACCAGCCGCTTAATGCCAAGATACTTATTAAGCTTCTTACGCAAAAGGGTATCTTTACGGACTTTGCGGAGGACGGTCGTAAGGCAGTCGATACATACCTTGAGTCAAAAGAGGGCTATTACGATATCATCCTTATGGATATAAGAATGCCTGTGTTGGACGGTATCGCTGCGACCAAGGAAATAAGGAAACATAAGGAAAGAAAAGATTATAATCTTCCTATAATTGCAACTACGGCAAATGCTTTCGTGGAAGATAAAGAAAAGTGTATAGCCGCCGGTATGAACGATCATCTGGCAAAACCTATCAATTCCAAAGAATTATACAGAATTCTCGTGGAGCAATTGATATAAGTTTCACTAATCTTTCAAACATTTTTATGTTGGCCTTTGCTATAATTTATATGCATATTACTAGAGATAATTGAGGTATTGAATACATGGATTACAGTATAACCGATGCGGAGAGGCAGTTTCTACGTCATGCTTTTGCACATGACTATGTGAGCGTGCTTATAATCGATGCAAATACACTTGCGGCACAAGAGCTTGTAGGCGCTGTGGGTGAGTTTTCGGACAATGATAAAATTGAAAATGTTGATGTGGTTACGTCGAGATTCTTTATAGCCAATGTACTTGATATTCAGGTTGAAGAACTTATCAAGAAGACAAGAATGGCGCATATTATGGAAGAACTTTCGGATGCGGAGACTTATACGGTTCAGTTTGAATCGAAGAATAAGCGCGGTATGATGAGAAGTTATCAGACCGAATTTGCTTATATCGACAGAAAGGCTAATTCTATAATTGCGTCTACTACCGATATTACGGAGACTGTGCGCCAGAATAAGAATCAGCGTGACCTTATTTCGGTTGCTCTTGAGAGACTTGATAAAGCTACGCGCATAAGAGAATCATTCTTTGCGAATATGTCGCATGAGATAAGAACGCCTCTTAATGCGATTGTCGGAATGGCAGAGATTGCCAAGGACAATATCAATGATAAAGAGAAACTCTTGGAATGCTGCGATATTATATTGTTTTCCGCAAGAGAATTGACTGACGTAGTAAGCAATATCCTTGATTCAAGCGATTTTGAAACGGGAACGGTGCATTTGCAGGAGCGTCCTACCAATATCAAGCAGCTTGTTCAGGAAGTCATCGATGAGTTCAACGAAGCATATAAGAAGGAAGGCCAGAAACTCGTTGCGGATATAGACGTTAAGCATGAAGTGGCTTTAATGGATGAAGAGCGTCTTAAGAGAGCGGGCATCAATCTGTTAAGTAATGCTGCCAAGTTCTCGGCAAATGACGGCGTTATCAAGATCAAGATTACCGAAGAAAGCAACAGCGGAAGCAAGAAGGGCGCATATATCTTCGACATTATCGACGAAGGTAAAGGAATTGCAAAGAAAGACCTTCAGCATGTATTCGAACCGTTCTTCAGTGAAAAAGATATTAACGGCAGCTATTCCGGCGGTCCGGGTCTCGGACTTTCGGTAGTTAAGAATATAGCGGAAGCAAAGGGCGCTAAGGTTACAATAGAGAGTGAACTTAACGAAGGCACGATAGTTCATGCATATGACCCGGTTACATTTATAGATAATGATGTTGTGGTTAGAAAGCGTGCCGAGATTAAGAGAGTTCTTGAAGGAAAGAGAGCTTTGCTTGTAGAAGACCAGACGGCCAACAGACTGGTTGCCAATAACATGCTTAAGCGCTTTGGCGCAGAAGTCGAGATGGCCGAAAACGGTCGTGAAGCTTATGACATCTATATGGATAATCCGGCAGGATATTTCGATCTTATACTTATGGATATCCAGATGCCTGTAATGAATGGGTATGAAGCTACCAAGCTTATAAGAGAGTCCGGCAGGGACGACGCGAAGAGCATTAAGATTATTGCAATGACGGCTGACGTATTACCGCGTGATATAGAGAATGCCAAAAGCGCGGGCATGGACGAGCATATCGGCAAACCGATTCAGCCTCAGTACGTGCAGAAGATATTTAATGAGTTCTTCGATAAGAAGGGAGAATAGATGAGCAAATTACTGGATGAAATGGCTGCTTATGGTGCAGATATAGAAGGAGTTCTTGACAGATTCATGGAAGATGAGGAATTATATGCCTCATGTCTTAAAGATTTTGTCGATACAACGGATATGTCAGTTCTAAGTAATCAGATAACCACGGGAGATTATGAGGCTGCATTTGAATCGGCACATGCATTAAATGGAGTGTCCGGAAACTTAGGACTTACACCTTTATTTGACGTTGCTTGTGTTCTTGTAGAAGCGTTAAGACACAATAATTATGAGAACCTTGACAAGCAGTATGCAGATGTTGACGAGAAGATGCAGGAGTTTTTGAAAACATATAATAATATATAAAAGGTGTGTTTCATGAAGATAATATCATGGAATGTAAACGGAATCCGCGCTTGCCTTGACAAGAATTTTATGGAC
>JAGAAH010000179.1 GCA_017615375.1 Lachnospiraceae bacterium
CCGCCATGAATACCGGGAAGAGCTTGGCAACAAACGGAAAGTACGGATAGATTCTGTTCTCTATCTTGATGTACTTCATCTTAGCCTGATAGTACTCTTCGTTCTTCTTCTCGAACTTGTCGATTTCATAATCTTCTGCGGTAAAAGCTTTTACCGTACGAACTCCCGAGAGATTCTCTTCAGCAACAGTCGTAAGCTCGGCATTTCGCTCCGAGATATCGTCATATGCTTTATCGAGGCGCTTTTCCATGTATACGGCTAACGCACCCATAACAAGCATAACTGCAAGCGGGATAAGTGCAAGACGCGCATTCATTGAGAACATGCAGTAAAGCACCATTCCCATACGGAGCACAATCTCGATGGTGAGCATTCCGGTCATGCCGAAAATGTCCCAGATTCTGTCCGCATCATCTTTAACACGGGCCATAAGCTCGCCCGTATTGGTCTTATCGAAGTAATCAAGTGACAATGTCTGTATATGATTAAATAAGTCCTTTCTAACCTTAGAACCTACCGAACATCCGACCATATCGAATGTATACTCTTTGAAGTATCCGCCAAAAGCGCGGCCCACACCGGTTAAGCATAAACCGATAAGTAAACCGGGCAGTATAACGGTATTGCCTCCTTTAATTACATCATCAAATATTTTTGCCGTAAATTGAGGACCTATCGCATCGCAGATGGTTGCAAGTACCATGCAGCCGATCGCAAATGTAAGCTGTCCTATATATTTACGTCCAATTTTTCCAAGTCTAATCTTATTCAAGTTATCACCTTCCAAACTATTACAAAACCTTCCGGACCCTTAATTTTAGGTAACAAAAAAGCCGGATGAAAACCATCCGGCTCTTAATCTATACTAAAATTAAGTATATACAATCAAAATCCAATTATTCCTTGGACTATCAGTGTATATTACCCCGGAGGTAAAACTTATTAACAACAACATTATTGGATCTATAATTCGGCATATGGACATAGTTAGAGCCCGAATTAATTCCATTAAACAATCGAATAGACATCGTCATTTGATTTACCTCCTTTCTTAAATGCTAAACTGTAAACTACTTTTTCAAGATAACATAAGGCTTAGCGCCTGTCAACATCATTTTTTGTATTTAAATTAATACTTTTCCGACGTAGCCCTCTAAATAAGGGTCTATGTAATTAACAAGTCCCTTCTCCTTCATGATTGTCGCGATTCTGGTCGCAATACGTTCCGTAAAGCTTACCACTTCATCCTTAAGATTAAGACGGTCCGCTACATAAGGAAGACCTTCCCACTTTGAAAAATCAAGATAAGTTCCGGCAAGCTTTGCTATAAGTTCCGATATATCACCGGTGCCTTCAAGTTCTTCCATCTTTTTGAATGTCCACTTATAATAAGGCGGATATATGCGGTTAAGCAGGAAGAATAACTGCATTGCAGATTTAATACCCTGCGCTCTGCACATCTCTGCAGCGACTATATCTTTTCTTGTCATACAGCGTGCATAGTTTACCTGCATACTTTGTGAGAATAAGTGTAACTCCATATTGATGCACTCTTTCCAGATTTTATCAGGGTAGTAGTTAAGAAGCGCTTTTCTATAAGCAGAAAACTTACCCAAGTCATCGCGGAACACTTCACCGTTAGTTGCAGTTGCAAGGCAACTATGGTCAAGTCTTTGCCAGTCTTCATCTGTTATAATTGCATTATCCGTATCGCAATCAATGTTAAGGATATTGGAATAAAAGCTGTGAATAGTCATAACTCCGCGGCGCTCCATAAGGCGCTCTGTAAGATTTGAATCATGCTTATTCACAAGCTCATTATATAGAATCGACAGAAGGTTACCGTATTTCTCATAATCCTCATCCGTAAGCCATAAGCAGACTCCCGTACCAAAATCATGATCTCTTGATACAAAATCATCATATCCAAAGCAATCAGAGCCTTCTCCCACGATTCCTACCGCAATTCGCGCTTCTATCTCCGGGAACTTTTCATGTATCATCGGCGCAACTTCCGCTTCATAGAACCTGCGACTTCTGTCAAATACTGAATTATCAAGAACTTTTCTATCCATGGGCACCTCCTTCAATCATCTAATCTAATAATACATTGTTATATTTCAACTATCAAGCAATAAAAACCGTCGGGGATGACGTGTGTCATCCCCGACGAATAATTAATCCAACTAATTCCAATTATCTATAATACGCTTCATTCTCGAATCCGCCACATGATATACGGTAGTTATCGGCCACGGAAGATTATCAATATATTCCCTATCTCTCGGTTCAAGTTTTTCCAGCTTGCTTTTATATTTCGCAATGTCGTTATATTTCTCTTTGCCGAAACTGCATTCTATATATTCGCGCGATTCTTCATAAGCTTCCGCTTCTACACGTTTAAAACTAACTTTACCATATGCATCCTGCACTTTTTCATAATGTACTTCTTTATGCTTCGCTTGATTCGGTGCATCTTGAAGTATTATCCCCTTATTAAGATAATGCTCATAGACTGTCTTTGCAATCCGTTCAACCGGTGTAGGAAAATCGAGCATCTTGGCGATTTCCGGTACCGTATATCCCTCATCCGCAAGATGCCTTACTGCCCCACCACTTGCAACATCATGCGTAAAATTAGATAATGCACGATTAAAAATATCATTACTCATCTTTGATTCTAAGTATAATCCTCAATAATATACGCTACTCCGTATTCCTCATATCCTATTGATTTTGCAAGATTAGCCGACCTAACATTATCCATATTGCATTCCCACTGAGGGCAAATGCCTCTTTCAATAAGATTATGCGTTGCAAGACCTGCCGTACACTTTCCGTATCCTTTACCTCTAGCCTCTTTCAATGTCATTATTCCCGTATGCTGTATTTCACCCTCCATATATGGCATATCAGGTGCGTCACATACTGATACAAGCGCATCACCCTCATAATAACCGGTAAATAACTGTCTGTCGGTTTTTTCATAGAAATACTCATCAAGCCATCCTTCCGGCTCTGCTCCCGGATTAGTTTCTAAGAAAAACTTTTCATAGTTAGAATAATCCTCGCGTTTAAGAATGCGCGCTTTTTTAAAATCGCTTACCTTTTCTTTATTGAATATAAATAACTTAAGAATTTTTAAATTGTCTAGATTCTTAATTGCATCCAAAATCACTTCTTTATCACTGTTACGTATCTCATCCATAAAAGCTCGATATCTTGGTGAATACGTAACTAGCAAAATATCGTCCTTTTCTAAAGCATAGACACTATAATTGCATCCGAAGCCACGTATCTCTTCATCTCGCTTTATACTCTCAACAAAATGAATCCCGGGAGTGAGTTTACTTATATCCGTATCCACAAATTGCGAATAGTACTTAATTGTAGTATCTTTTATCATTTCTTATCTCCGATTATAATCATTTATTTTAATAATACAGCTTTACATTTTAATCTTCAAGTAACAAAAAAGCACCCCGAAGGATGCTTTTTAATCAGATTATTAAGTTTACTTTGCGGTAACTTTCTTAGCTGCGGAATATGCGCTCTTAAAATCACCTTTGTTAGCTGTTACCTTATAGGTATAAGAAGTACCTGACTTTACATTCTTGTCAACAAATGTTCCTGTCGCGGTGTTTCCTATCCACTTATACTCCTTGCCGGTATATCTATATACAGAATAGCTCTTTGCAGACTTTGTTTTATTGATTGTGATTGTTATCTTACCCGACTTTGAATTATCGAGCTTTTTGATCCAAGTGGCTGCGATAGTTGCTGTAAGGGTCTTCTCGTCTGAAAATCCTTCACAATTTCCATTTACCGGAATGACTTTATAAGTATACTTCTTTCCGAGTGTTAACTTCGTATCGGAGTATTTAAAAGTTGTGCCGCCTACTGTCTTGAGTAATGTGTAGTCCCATTCACCTTCTGCTTTTCTGTATATTTCATAAGTAGCAGCTCCTTCAACCTCTTTCCAGGAAAGATCGATAGTTGCTTCCTTTGTGTTATTTACTGTAAGATTTGGATCGCCTAAAGTAAGCGGTCTTCTGTTATGTCCATTTCTGGATAGTACTTTAATGCACGCACTTGCATTATTGTAATTTACTAAGTCTTCCCAATTACCGTTGTCTTTCTTAATGAAAGTTTCATTCGGATTAGCGGAGTAATGATTCGCCATATCGTTCCTAAACCAGTTACTGTCGATAAAATATACAACCGGGTTAGAAAAATGTACTGTTATGAAAATATTATCGTTTGCAGAAATATTAACTCCCTTAGTAAACTCCAATGTCTGATAGCCATCTTCTGTAATGTTAGCTGTCTGAGTATGAATGCAGTTACTTTCGTTTATATTTGCTACGCTATCTGTATTTTTATAAACTTTGATTGTTGCTTGTGTCTTTCCTTCTAACTTAACTGCTACTCCGGTTAAAGTCTCATTACCATTTGCTTTGAATGAAATTGCGATGTCTGTAGTACTCTTAACTTCGGTTAATCCAATTCCTCCGTCATACTTGTACGAATTATCGTAGGACTCTATCGGAGCTACTTCAAATGAATATACAAGTCTGTCATACTCCGGTCTTAAATAAGTATAGTATGAAATGTAAAGATAGCTGCATCCTCCGCTATCTTTGCAAATCCATGCACCGTCTCCTGGGGGAGTTGTTCCAAAATTATCTTTACTATAATTATCATCCCAACCTATGATAGCAATTGCATGTCCCTGCCTCACCTTATTTTTGTCATTAAATTCTTTAGACATGTATACACTTTTTTTACGTGAATTAAATACTTTACTATCATTAGTCCATGGAATGGAGATAACTGCAGCTCCGTTCTTGATTATTGCCTTCTTAACAACAGATAAATCTGTTCTACCTACTGTTGTTACTGACTTGCATCTTAATACTTCTCTTCCTAATTCATCGCTTCTAATATCTTGCAGCATATCTGTATACGGATAATCACTTTCAAGTCCGAGTCCATATCCGTTCATTATTGTGTAAGTTACAGCGTCAGAAGAACCATTGCTGCACCATTCTTCTCGATCAGTTGTTACTCCCTCTCCATTTATATTGCTATCATTAGTTTCAATAACGTGCTTAGCACACCAAGCTAAGTATCTCTCTGACAAATCATAAGTTCCAAAACCTTTTACAAGTGCATTGCTTTCAAGTGCTGCTACTGCTGCATACGCCCAACACGTTCCATATTTCTGTCTTCTTACAGGAGTTACTAATCCATAATCTCTTAAATCAAACTTAGCAGGTAGTTCGCCTGAAGACTCAAC
>JAGAAH010000180.1 GCA_017615375.1 Lachnospiraceae bacterium
AACTTAATCTGTAATGATATCAATATAGATGTTTCAACGGGGGAAACAACACTTAAAGGAACGTTAGTTAAGAATAAACTTAAGATAGATTCGAGTACGGGCTGCATCGAACTTATTGATGTTACGGCAAAGAAGATGGACCTTGATGTATCAACGGGAAGCGTTGAATTCGTTAACTGTGAAGCAGATGAAATCAGCGCACACGCAAGCACAGGAAGCATCAGCGGTACATTAAAGGGTGACTATATATATGAAGCATCATCATCGGTGGGAAGCGTTGATGTTCCGGCATCAAACGGAACCAGAAGATGTAAATTATCTGCAAGTACAGGTAGTATTGATATTAAGAAAGCAAAATAGTAATATATAAGACAGGATATATATAAGCTGACAAAAGGAGAAACTTATATGAAGAAACGTCTTGTTATTATTATTTTGGTATTGGCGCTTGTCTTATCCGCATGTTCGTCTGCGGACAAGAAAGGGGAAAACGAAGGACAGGCTAAGGCTGAAGAAAACACTGAGTTTGATATGAATAACGGTAAAACACCGGAAAATGAAAACAAAGAAGAAGAGTCAGAGCCTGAGGAGGAAGAGGTAATCGATGCAACAAAGCTCACCGAGGAAGAGTATTGGGCTTTAAGAGAAGCAATAATTAACGGTGAGGAAGTTGAACTTCCGAGAGTATTTGACCTTAGAGATTACGGTCTTACAACTTCATCGAAAGATCAGGGTTACTACGGAACCTGTTGGGCATTCGGAGTTATCGGAGCCTTGGAAAGTACCGCACTTGTAATGGGATGCGGCGTAAATGATTTCTCGGAATATCATATTGCATATCTTTCGGAGAATATCCCCGTTAAGCAGGACGAAATGATTGATGGTGAAGGATTTAAATGCGATGATAATTGGATTGATGTGCCGGGAACCGCGGAATTCGAATACGGTCCGCTTATGAAGGGATATGGTCCTGCTTTGGAAAGTGAGTATCCGTATGGAAATGTTATGAAACCGCTTGATGAAGATGCGATTAATCATTCTGTATTTAAGATTGACAGCTGTTATATGATATCCATGGCAGATACGGAAACACTTAAAAAGCGCGTAATCGAGAACGGTTCCGTAACCATAGGTATAGATGCCGAAGAATGGGGCGGCTGGGGCGGCTACCATTATAACGCAAGAGGAACTCTTATCGACCATTATGTAACGATAGTCGGATGGGATGATACTGTAGACAGAAATTTATTCGACCATAGAGCCGAGAAGAACGGTGCATGGATAATTAAGAACAGCTGGGGTTCAATGTGGGCCGAGCAGGGACATTGTTATTTGTCTTATGAAGATCACTCTTTCTTTGACGCTAACCCGGCAACATCTTTTACACTTGCACCTAACGATGTATATGATTATCAATATCAGTACGATGGCGGATTCGGAGCACTTAAGATTAAGGACGTAACCAATGTCGCTATTCATTTTACTACGAAAGAAAATCAGACAATTACGGGTATTAAGGCATATCCTTTATTCGACGATGATCACTGTAATTTTGAACCGCTTAATGCGACAGTTAAGGTATATAAGAATCTTAAGTCAATTGATAATATAGACAATGCATCGCCTATATATTCTATGGAGACAGCCATAGTATACCCGGGATATCAGACATTGGAATTTACGGAAGGCGTTAATATTAATAAGGGCGATGAAATCTACGTATCCGTAACTTTTGACAGAAAAGTGCGTTATGCGTATGACGGTCCTACCAAGGGCAAACGTACAGACCAGTGGGGAGAGATGTTCAGATATTCCGTTAAGACACATGCAAATCCTAATGAGACATTCTTTAGGATTACAGGCGAGAATGCTTGGAAAGACTGTATAACGGAGAGAGAAGATTCCAATTTATGTATTAAAGTTATGGTAAGAAACGGACATAACAAGGAAGTAATACACAGATTCGAGAGACATAACCAATAGTTAAAGTTTCAAAGATAACGGATTATGAAGAAGATTATGATAAAAGCACTTATTATTATAGCGATTATACTTGTACTTCTATTATGTGCGGCGATAATCATATTGCCGGGAATGGTAATGACGGGTTCGAGACAGACGCTGGACGAAGCAAGGGCATGGCAGAGCGAACGAATCGACATTTCTTACTACGATGACCTTGAGAAGACGGATTATATTGTAAAAGGCTACAAAGACTACGAGCTTCATACGCAGTTTCTTAAGAATCCGACCGTAACAGACAAGTACATAATACTTTCGCACGGTTACACGGATAACAGAATCGGTTCTTTAAAGTACGCGAAGATGTACTTGGACCTTGGATTTAACTGCATAATATATGATCTTCGCGGCCACGGATTAAATGAGAATACTTTTACAACGTACGGAATCAGAGAAGCCGAGGACCTTATGGCAATTATTAAGGACACACGTGATAGATACGATAACATCGCGAAGCTTGGCATTCACGGAGAATCCTTGGGTGCGGCTACATCGATAACCGCCCTTAAGTATAAGCCCGATATAGATTTCGTAGTGGCTGATTGCGGTTTTGCCGATATATACGGAGTTTTGTATGATGGTTATAAAAGCGCTCACATGCCGACGTTCTTGCTTAAGCTTGCGTCAATCGGAGCCAAGATTCGTTACGGCTACTCATTAAAAGATATGAGACCTATCGATTCTCTGCCGGATAATGAGATTCCGATTTGCTTTATTCATGGTGCGGCCGATAATTTCATACTTCCTAAGAATTCGGAACAGATGGCATCGGCAAGCAAAGGATATACGGAACTTCACTTAATTGACGGAGCGGCACATGCATATTCGATATTTACGGATCCTGTTAAGTATCGCGAATATGTGGAAGGCTTTTTGAATAGAATAAGTAATTAATGAAAAGATTAAACAGTAAGCGCAGGTCGTAAGGCCTGCGTTTGTTATTTCCATTGTATAAGGCAGAATATATGTTGTATAATACAATATGTATTATTATATACACTAGGAGGAAGGGTGACGTATATGAAAAAGCGAGTATTATCAATTGTTCTTGTTGTGTTGCTAATAGTAACTCTATATGCATATACCAAGAAAGCAGAATCGGTAGAAACAGGCATGTTTACAACACAAGAGATTGAAATCGAAGAGCCGACAGATAAAGAGCCAATAGACAAAGAGCCAACAGACAAAGGACCGGAGGACGAATCCGATGACGAGAGCGAAGAAGAAGTA
>JAGAAH010000181.1 GCA_017615375.1 Lachnospiraceae bacterium
ACTGGAGCACCTGACCACGAACGATACGTGCCATGGTTACCCAATATAAAAGCGCGAAAGTAATAAAGATACTTACAATACCGGATCCCAAATCGGAAAGTCCCTTAACAAGTGCACTGTTACTCGAATCAAACCACTGCTGTAAAGGATCCTTAAGTACTACCTGTAAAAGTAACACAACAAGTACTTCCGGGATTGAATATATAAGTTCTACTATTCTCATCATTACGAAATCCACAGGTCCGCCGGCAAGTCCGGAAATAGAACCGTATATGGATCCGATAATAAGAACGATTAATGCCGCAATTATACCGATGATGACAGATACTCTTGCACCGAACATCGTTCTGACCATGCTGTCACGTCCGCTTGAATCGGTACCGAATACATGCGGGAATACACGCTTCACAAGCTTAAGCTCCATGGCATCATCAGCAGGAGTTTCCGTATATTCAAGAACTTCATATTTGGAGAATGAACCGTCTTTACCGATATCATTCATTTTAATCAATATAAGATCGCTATCAATGCCTACAGGCTTATAGATAATAACGATATCACTCATTATGCTGTCAAATGTGAAAGCATATGTCTTGCCACCCTTTTTGATTACGTAATTACCCGGGTCAAGTGCGGTTATGCTTCCCGGTCTTAAAGCGGTTGCATAGAAAGCCTTGCTCTTACCCTCGAGTAACTTAATCTGCTGCTCTTGCTCAGAGTACTGCATAGGTCCAAGTTTCTGTGCATTTCTTAACTGATCCGAATAATCATAAGGCACGAACTTCGGTCCTGCAAAAGCAAACAACATACATACTATAAATACACCGAGTGCTACCATCGATACATGATTGGCTCTAAATCTTCTCCATGCATCTGCCCAGTAGGAAATACTCTTGTGCATCTCTACCATTGATTCCTTTTCGGAATCATTGGCTTTATCAAATGAATTGTCGTCCAAGCCAAAAGCTTCTTCCAATTCTTTCGGATCCACCTGGAAAGGACTTAACTTAGCAAATCTCTCGTTCATCTTCTAGTCCTCCCTTGATGTTAATGTAATTCTCGGATCAACAATCTTATATGCTATATCAACAACAAGATTCATAAATATTACAAGTGCGGAAAGTATGAATGTAGTTGCCATGATTACTGTATAATCACGTGCAAGTACGCTCTGTACGAAATACTTTCCGAGACCCGGTATTGAGAAAGTAGATTCAACAACGAAACTACCCGTAATAATACCTGCCAAAACAGGTCCCAAATATGTAATTACCGGGATAAGCGAATTTCTTAATGCATGCTTCAAAATAAGGCTCTTGGTCTTAACACCCTTCGCTCTTGCGGTTCTTATGTAATCCTGATTAATTGCATCAAGCATACTTGTTCTTGTAAGTTTTGCAAGATAGCACGTCATATATGCCGATAAACTGATAATAGGCATTATGTATGCTTTAAAACTGTCAAGACTACCGCTGATTGTCGGTAACCATTGAAGCTTAACCGCGAATGTAACAAGAAGAAGTGTTGCAAGAACGAATCCCGGAATTGCTACTCCGACAGTCGTCAAAACTCGCAAGAATCCGTCGAGCCAAGATCCTCTGTTATACGCTGCAATACAGCCCAGTGGAATTCCTATAATAATCGCAACTGCAAGTGCAATAAGGCCTAATTTAATTGATAACTGGAATTTGCCCTGGTGGAACAATATGTCGGTAACAGGCGTACCTTCCTGCATTTTCAAAGATACTCCAAAATCACCCTTACAATATGTAACCAGATAATTCTTGAACTGAATGATAAGCGGCTTGTCAAGACCATACTTGGCATTAGCCTTTGCTATCTGTTCAGGTGTTGATTTCTCTGTAATAAACGGGCTGCCCGGTACTGCGTTCATAAGAAAGAACGTGATTGCGAGTACCACAAGCAAAGTGCCCACAGAGGCAAATAAACGCTTGAGAATATACCACAACATACTTTTTCAAAACCTCCAACTTACACAATCATTCATGTTATTCTCCATATCCCAAATCTGCACCCCAAGGATATAAAGAATGGCGCTGACAAAACTGCCGGCGCCACATGCATTCTTGTCATACCATTTAGCCAATGATTGTTATAAGTAAAGTTTATACGTTTATTCTCAATGCGTCAAGTTAAAATCTTATAAACTGTCGTTAAAAAACTTTTATTAATTTGTTTACATTTTGTTCATTTTCTACTTGACAAGCCGAATATTACAGTAATCTGAACATTCTTCCCTTGCCTTCTTTAATTCTTTCGTGACGCTCTTTTGCTTCCTTATACTCTCGTTCGAAGTCATCGATATCTTCAACGACAAATGAAGAACCCCTTGCGGATACAGGTACGTCATCCACCTCATATCCCGCAATTCTTCTGTCTATACGTGCAAATATATCACGAGCTTTTCGCTCATTCATATTATTCAGTATAAGTAAAATCTCATTACCGCTGGCTCTTATTACCAGATCAAGCGCTCCCGAATACTGCTGTAATAACCAGGCAAGACGTGACAAAGCCTTATCGCCAACGTCCACACCATGCTCTTCATTGATTCCGGACAAATTATTAACCGAATACACCGCACAATAAATCGGATATTTACCCGCTTTTCTCGCTTCTTCTTTAAATTTGTACAAATAATTTCTCGTATAAGTACCGGTCAAGAAATCATGATCGGCATTGAAGTCTGCAAGAATCAGCGCTTTTCTGCTCTCCGTTACATCTTCATAAAGATACATTGTTCCTATCTTTCGATTGTGCTTATCACGTAAGCAATTATACGTAATCTTAAAATAGAACACCGAATTATCCGCATTTATCGTAGTCTCAAACTCCTGTCTGTCAAGCATACCATTGATTTTGAGATAACTGTTGCGCATAAGAAATTCTTCTTCCGTATCGTCAACGTCTATTTTAAACAATTCTCTCGCCCTTCTGTTAACCATCAGCAATTCGCCCAGATGATTAAAAAGAAGCATCGGGGTATTCATTTCTTCCACCAATATTGACTGTGCGGCACTTTGAACATTTGCGCTTCTGTATCTATATAGATAGAAATATATAAAACATGCCAAAATAGGATATGCAAGCATCGCATAATCCACGGAAGACTTATATATTCTCGATATGTTGTCACATACTACAAGTGCGGTAAGCCAAATCGCTATCGTTAAGTATTTGCCGCGATAGACTCTTGCAACTTTGAAAGAATACACATAAAGATTAATAACCGCACCCAAAAGAAGTGCTATGCATAAAAAGAAATGTATATAAAGTGCATAGCTCTGTACGCACTTAAGATACAATTCTCCGTTTACTTCATATTCAATAAATGCATCACGGATATTTACCATATAATGCATCACAAGAAGGATACTGTCGATTAACAGCAGTATCGATATTATAATAACGCTTCTCTTATACACAATTTTCTTGCCCGTGTAGAAAAGCACAAATACATTAAGGAAACTTAATGTCCAGATAATGCTCACGTACGTACCTATCAATCCTATACGCATAAGATAGAAATTGTTGGTTGCAAGATACAGAACATATCCGATTGTTGCGGTAGATACAAATGCAAATACGGCGGATACTGCCTTTCCTTGCTTTGTATTTCTACCCAAGCTTTTGAAAAAGAGCATCGCCACCACTGTAGCCAAAGTCAAAAATATTCCGGCGTAAATCTCTTTACTCACTGTCAATTCTCTCCCTTACTTACTAAAACAGTCTGTTAAAATGATATCCTTCCGAGCCGTCCGGATTGTCTTTTGTACCCGGCATGCCGTCTTTCCCCCCGATATTGTTAGGCTTTTTAAGCTTATCAAGAAGGTCCCTTACCAACGTCTCTGCGACTTCATCATCGAAGTCATCAAGATGAATTTTAATTTCCGTAAGATCTTTTGATATATCATCCGGTACATCGCACTTCTGAAGATCATATATCTTCGCGGTCGCCTCTTTTATCTTGAAATTAACAAGGTCATCCAGGATATAAAGAAGTCTCGCGTTAATCTCTCCGGCACTGATAGGAGTTCTGCTTGAAATTGTCGGGCTTGATTTTTCCATAAGCCTTATAACTCTTTCCATCATATTGGCTGCAGAATCGTTCATTCCCTTTTCAAGCTTC